>JAGLBH010000021.1 GCA_018260285.1 Arthrobacter sp.
GCAGGGCCCCACGCCCAGCCCGCGCCGGTGAGGAGCACGCCGAGGATGGCCGCGAGCGCCACGCCGTCGCGCCCGGCCTCGAGCGCCTCGCGGGGTCGGCCGGCGCCCATGAGGCGGGAGACGGCCGGCGTCGTCCCGTACGCCAGGAAGATGAGGAGGCCGAGGGCGGTCTGGATGACCGTGCCCGCGATGCCGAGGCCGCCCAGCTGGTCCGTGCCGAGGTGGCCGACCATGGCCGAGTCCGCGAGCACGAAGAGCGGCTCGGCGATGAGCGCCCCCAGAGCAGGGAGGGCCAGGGCGGTGAGCTCGCGGGAGGTGCTGCGCCGGGCGGAGGCCGGGGGTTTCAGCGCAGCCGGGGCCGGGGTCATACCGGAACGCTGGGAATCAGGTAGAGGAAGCTGAGCGCCATGAGGTTGTGCAGGGCGTGGATCACCGAGGAGTAGAGGAAGCTCTTGCCGGAGAGGATGTAGATGGTGCCGAACGTCAGGCCCATGACGAAGTACGGCACGAGCGTCAGCGGGTTCTCCGGCCAGCCGGCCACTGCGTGGATGAGCGCGAAGACCAGGGAGGAGAGGACCAGGCAGACCCACTGGTTCACCCGGGCGGAGAGCTTGCCGATGAGGAGGTTCCGGAAGAAGTACTCCTCGGCGATCGGGGCGCAGACCACCGTGGCGATCGCCATGAGGGGGAACGACGCCGACTTGGCCATCTCCTGCAGCCCCTCCTGGTTGGCGGAGTTGGAGACCCCTCCGGAGATGAGGTCGATGATCGCCCCCGCCCCGGCCAGGATCACGAGGTTGGCGATGAACGCCACGGGGATCAGACCCCAGGCCTTGGCGGGGTGCGTTCGGAAGGGGCCGAGGGCGCGTTTGAAATCCGGCCTGAGGATGAGCAGCAGGCTGACGAGCAGCACCGTGTAGGTGACGGTCTGGGCCATCGCCTGCGTGTTGCCGTCCTTCAGGCTGAACTCCTGCCCCTGTGCGGCCATGACGACCATGAGGAGAAGCACGGGCAGCCCCAGGAACATGCAGGCGACATAGACCAGAACGGCCGCGGCGTCCCGCCATGAGGCGGGCAGGGTCCAGGGCGGGCGGCCCTCAGGAGGCAGCGGGCGCGCGGCGGGCGGCTGATAGTAGTTCCCGTCCGGCAGGAAGTACCCGGAGGGCTGAGAAACACTGACCGCAGAAGGGCCCTGGGGTGAAGACATGCAGTTCATTTTACGGGTGCGGGCATGGCTTAGGCTGGCCATGCGCCATCCATCTTGTGAAAGAGAGATCCCCATGTCTGAATACCCTGAGGGCTTCGGCCTCTTCGTCGTCGAGCACACCACGAGCGCCTCCGCGGAGGACGTCTACGCGGCGTTCCTCGAGCCGGAGAAGATCGCCGCCTGGTTCGGCCCCGTCGGCTGGCACGTTCCTCTCGACACCATCTCGAGTGACCCCCGCGTGGGCGGCCACTACGAGTTCACGATGGTCAAGGACGACGACGAGACCCAGACCTCCCCCGCCGTCGCCACCCTCGAAGAGCTGCGCGAGCCCTTCTACATCCGCTCCACGGAGCGCGCCCACCGCGAGCTGGGCTTCCCGGAGGACCTCACGATGGAGGTCCGCATCGAGCGGCTCTCGGCCGAGGACGGCGCCGGGGAAGGCGCCGGGGAGGGCGCCAGGGAGGGCCGCGGGGCCGACGCCGCAACCCGCCTCACCGTGAAGCAGTGGCCCCTCCCGGAGGTCGTCTTCGAGCCGGCCACCGAGGGATGGCGCTCCTCCTTCACCAAGCTGGACGCGGCCTTCGGGGCGTAGCCGCTGCTGGGGAGGTGGCGTTGCGGGGGCGAGGCGGCGGCGGGCTGCTGGGGCCGCTGGGGCGCTGCTGTGGCGCTGCACCCCCGGTTTCTCGGGGGCCTCACCGCTCCGCCCCCGGTTTCTCGGGGGCGCCTCCCGTAGACCCCCGATTTCTGGGGGGGCCTCACCGCTCCGCCCCCGGTTTCTCGGGGGCGCCTCCCGTAGACCCCTGATTTCTTGGGGGGCCAGTTACCTCCACCCCCGCTTTCACGGGGGTGTCTGGCAGTCCACCCCCGGCTACTTGGGGGTCCAGGCCATGCACCCCTGGATATTCCATACACCCCCGGAATTTCAAGGGGTCTATGGAATAGGTGGGGGTGCATCCGACTGCACCCCCGAGAAGTCGGGGGCGGAGCGCAGAGGCCCCCGCAGAGAGGTCCAGAATGGACACATGAACGACCCTCACGCCTCTGCCCCCGCCACTCCGGACGCCGTCCTAGCCACAGCTCCCCCACACGACCCCCACGCAGCCGCAGCGCCCGCCGCTTCCCCGCTCGTCCAAGGGGCCGACGGGCTCATGCGCCCCACGTGGGCCGAGGGGTCGGATCTCATGCGTGAGTACTACGACACGGAGTGGGGCATGCCCGTCACGGGCGAGGCGGCCGTCTTCGAGCGTCTGGCCCTCGAGGGTTTCCAAGCCGGCCTCTCCTGGGCCACCGTCCTCAAGAAGCGCCCCGCCTTCCGGCGTGAGTTCAGCGGCTTTGACCCGGAGCAGGTGGCCGCCTTCACCGATGCAGACCGGGAGCGGCTCATGAACTGCCCCGAGATCATCCGAAACCGCCTGAAGATCGACGCGACGATCTCCAACGCGACCGCCGTCATCCGCCTGAGAGAGAAGGGCGGCCTAGAAGCGTTCCTGTGGTCGTTCCAGCCGGACCAGGGCTATGCCCCGCGCAGCTTCGCGGAGATCCCCACGGAGTCTGCCGAGTCCAAGGCCCTCTCCAAGGCGCTCAAGAAAGAGGGCTTCCGGTTCGTGGGGCCCACCACGATGTTCGCCCTCATGGAAGCGCTCGGCATCATCGACACCCACCTCGTGGGCTCACACCGCCGAGGCTCCTCAGGAGTCTGGGCCACGGGGGAGGACGGCGCAGCCCGCCTGGCCCCCGGCGTCGCTCCCAAAACACCGCCCCGTCATTAGTTCAATCTTGAAATAAATGAAGGAAAGCCCGTGTTGAAGCAGTCATGACACACCCCGACGCACTCGCCCCCGCCTCCTCCGCCCCCGTCAAGCGCCTGGAGCCCAGCCCCACGGCAGACTTCGGCCCCGTCCAGTTCGGTCTGGACACCTTCGGGGACTTGACCGTTGACCTGGAGGGCCGCCCCGTCAGCTCCGCGCAGGTCATCCGCAACGTCGTGGCCGAGGGCGTGGAGGCTGAGCGAGTGGGCCTGGACTTCTTCGGGGTCGGCGAGCACCATCG
Organism: Arthrobacter sp.; assembly: GCA_018260285.1. GTDB lineage: Bacteria > Actinomycetota > Actinomycetes > Actinomycetales > Micrococcaceae > Falsarthrobacter. Next base: position 3,257 of record JAGLBH010000021.1, read on the forward strand.
TGACGACTTCGCCATTTCCGCCCCCGAGATGGTCCTGGCGGCACTGGCCTCCGTGACACAGCGCATCCGGCTCGGCACGGCCGTCACGGTCCTCTCGAGCGACGACCCCCTGCGCGCCTTCGAGCGCTTCTCCACGCTCGACGCCCTCAGCAGCGGCCGCGCCGAGGCGGTCATCGGTCGCGGCTCCTTCACGGAGTCCTTCCCCCTCTTCGGGCTGGACCTCGCGGACTACGAGACGCTCTTCTCGGAGAAGCTCGCCCTCTTCGCCCAGGCCCTCAAGGAGAAGCCGATCCACTGGGAGGGCACGCACCGCCCGCCCGTCGCAGGGGCGCAGCTCATGCCGCGATCCGAAGGCGGGATTCCCGCGTGGATCGGCGTCGGCGGATCCCCGCAGTCGGTGGTGAGGGCCGTGGAGAACGAGATCCCCATGACCCTGGCGATCATCGGCGGCGATTCCACCCGCTTCAAGCCCTACGTGGACCTGTACCACCGGGCCCAGGACCAGACGGGCGGGCCGCGCCTCCCGCTGGGCGTGCATTCCCCGGGGTTCATCGCAGAGAGCGACGACGACGCCGTTGACCTCGCTCGGGACGCATGGCTGGCCTTCCGCAACCGCCTGGGCCGCGAGCGCGGCTGGGGGCCGGCCGGCGTGGACGAGATGCTGCAGGAGATGCGCCACGGCTCCCTCTACCTGGGCAGCCCGGAGACGGTGGCGCCCCGCATCGCCCGGACGATCAAGGCGCTGGGGGCCAACCGGTTCGACCTCAAGTACTCCAACGGCACGCTGGCCCACGAGCACCTGATGACCTCGATCCGCCTCTACGGGGAAGAGGTCGTCCCCCGGGTGCGCCGCCTCCTGGAGGACTGACCTGCCGCCTCTCCCTTGTTCGCCCACGCCGGGGCCACTATGATCTAGAACACAATCCATACTCGGGGCACTGTGTCCAGACCTGCACACGGTTCAGACCTGCACGCGCGGCCCCGCCCGGCGATGAAGCACGAGGATTCCATGCAGTTTCACCAGCACGGCTATATCTCTCACGATCCCCTCATCCAGCCTGCCGCAGGCTATGGCGTGGACCGCTCGGAGGATCTGCCGGACGAGCTGGATGTGCTCATCGTCGGGACGGGCCCCGCAGGCATGATCGCCGCGGCTCAGCTCGCGATGTTCCCCGAGGTCAACACCCGGATCATCGAGAAGCGGCCCGGACGCCTGGAGGTGGGCCAGGCGGACGGCATTCAGGCCCGCAGCGTGGAGACCTTCCAGGCGTTCGGCTTCGCCAACCGCATCATCGACGAGGCCTATCACATCACCGAGATGGCCTTCTGGAAGCCGGACCCCGAGAACCCGGAGAACATCATCCCGGGCGCCCGCCCCCAGGACGATCCCCATGGGATCTCCGAGTTCCCGCACCTCATCGTGAACCAGGCCCGCATCCTGGATCACTTCGCCGAGTTCATGGCCCATTCGCCGAGCAGGCTCGCCCCGGATTTCGGCATCGAGTTCCTCGGGCTCACGGTGGGCGACGGCGACTACCCCGTGGCCGTTGACCTCCGCTACACCGCCGGACCCCGCGAGGGCGAGGAGCGCACCGTCCGCGCCAAGTACGTGGTGGGCTGCGACGGCGCCCGCTCTGGGGTGCGTGCGGCCATCGGCCGGAAGCTCGAGGGCCTCTCCGCGAACCACGCGTGGGGCGTCATGGACGTCCTCGCGAACTCGGACTTCCCGGACATCCGCCTCAAATGCGCCATCCAGTCCACCAAGGGCTCCATTCTCCACATCCCGCGCGAGGGCGGCCACCTCTTCCGCATGTACGTGGACCTGGGCGAGGTCCACCCGGAGAGCAAGGGGGAGATCCGCAAGACGTCCCTCGAGGAGATCATCCGCAAGGCCAACGAGATCATCCACCCGTACTCCGTGGACGTGAAGCACGTCGCCTGGAACAGCGTCTACGAGGTGGGGCACCGCCTCACGGACAAGTTCGACGACGTCCCCCTCGAGAAGGAGGGCGAGCAGATGCCGCGTGTCTTCATCACAGGGGACGCCTGCCACACCCACTCCGCCAAGGCGGGCCAGGGCATGAACGTCTCCATGCAGGACGGGTGGAACATCGCCTGGAAGCTGGGCCACGTGCTCACGGGACTGGCCCCGGAGGAGCTGCTCTGCACGTACTCGGGCGAGCGCCAGGAGATCGCAAAGAACCTCATCGACTTCGACAAAGAGTGGTCCACCCTCATGGCCACCCCCGCGGACCAGCTCCCGGACCCGGCCTACCTCGAGGACTTCTACGTCAAGACGGCCGAATTCCCGGCCGGGTTCATGACGCAGTACAAGCCCTCCATGATCACCGCCCCCGCCGACCGCCAGGATCTGGCCGCGGGCTTCCCCGTCGGCAAGCGCTTCCGCTCCGCGCCGGTCCTGCGGGTCTGCGACGCCTACGAGCGAGGCCTCGGCCACGAGGCGACGGCGGACGGCCGCTACCGCGTCTACGTCTTCGCAGGCCAGAACGCCGCCTCCGGCACCGGCCCCGCAGCCACCGCGCTCTCCGAGTGGGCCGAGTGGATGGAGACCGCCGAAGACTCCCCCGTGCGGGCCCACACCCCGGAATCCGCGGATCTTGACGCTGTTTTTGACGTTCGGGTTATATTCCAGGAAGAGCATCTTCAGGTGAAGCTCATGGAGACGCCCACCCTCTTCCGCCCGGAGGTCGGCCCGTTCCGGCTGCGCTACCTGGAGAAGGTGTATGCGGCGATGCCCGACGAGGACATCTTCGAGGAGCGGGGCATCAGCCGAGCCGGCTGCGTCGTCGTCGTCCGCCCGGACCAGTACGTGGGCGGGGTGTTCCCGCTCGAGGACCGGGACGGCCTTGCCGCGTACTTCGCGGGAGCGCTGCGCAGGCAGCACTAGAGCGTTGGCCGCTCAGGCCACGGCGCTGGCCCCACTCACGAGGCCAGCCAAGCACCACCAGGAGGTAAGCCATGACCGTTTACGCACAGCCCGGCACTGACGGGGCCCTGTTCAATCCGAAGCCGCGCTACGAGCACTTCATCGGCGGCGAATGGGTCAAGCCCGTCAAGGGCGAGTATTTCGAGTCCGTCTCTCCGGTCAACGGCAAGCCCTTCACGGAGGTCGGCCGGGGAACCGCCGAGGACATCGAGGCCGCGCTCGACGCCGCCTGGAAGGCCGCCCCCTCCTGGGGCAAGACCAGCCCGGCGGAACGCGCAGCCGTGCTCAACCGGATCGCCGACACGATCGACGCCAACCTGGAGCTGCTCGCCGTCGCGGAGACGTGGGACAACGGCAAGCCCATCCGCGAGTGCCTCGCCGCGGACCTGCCGCTCGCGGCGGACCACTTCCGCTATTTCGCCAGCTGCATCCGCGCCCAGGAGGGCCATCTCTCCCAGCTCGACGAGGACACGGTGGCCTACCACTTCCACGAGCCCCTCGGCGTCGTCGGCCAGATCATCCCCTGGAACTTCCCGCTCCTCATGGCCGCATGGAAGATCGCCCCCGCGCTGGCCGCGGGCAATGCGATTGTGCTCAAGCCGGCCGAGCAGACCCCCGTCTCCATCCTCGTGCTCGCGGAGCTCATCCAGGACTTCCTGCCGGCCGGCATCCTCAATATCGTCAACGGGTTCGGGGTCGAGGCCGGCAAGCCGCTCGCCTCGAGCCCGCGCATCCGCAAGATCGCGTTCACGGGTGAGACGACGACGGGCCGGCTCATCATGCAGTACGCCTCGCAGCACACGATCCCCGTGACGCTCGAGCTCGGCGGCAAGAGCCCCAACATCTTCTTCGAGGACGTCCTGGACAAGGACGACTCCTTCCAGCAGAAGTCGCTCGAGGGCTTTGCCCTCTTCGCCCTCAACCAGGGCGAGGTCTGCACGTGCCCGTCGCGCGCGCTCGTCCAGAAGTCCATCTATGACGAGTTCATGGAGAAGGCCGTGGCCCGCGTGCAGCTCATCAAGCAGGGCAACCCGCTGGACACGGACACGATGGTCGGCGCGCAGGCCTCCAACGACCAGCTGGAGAAGATCCTCTCCTACCTGGACATCGGCAAGCAGGAGGGCGCCACGGTCCTCACGGGCGGCGCCCGGGCCGAGCTCGACGACCCGGCGCTGGCGGGCGGCTACTACGTGCAGCCCACGATCTTCGCGGGGAACAACTCGATGCGGATCTTCCAGGAGGAGATCTTCGGCCCCGTGGTCTCCGTGGCATCGTTCAGCGACTATGACGAGGCCCTGCGGATCGCCAATGACACGATGTTCGGCCTCGGGGCGGGCGTGTGGGCCCGGAACGGGAACCTCGCCTACCGCGCGGGCCGGGAGATCCAGGCTGGCCGCGTGTGGGTCAACAACTACCACGCCTACCCCGCGCATGCGGCGTTCGGCGGCTACAAGGCCTCGGGCATCGGGCGGGAGAACCACCACATGATGCTGGACCACTACCAGCAGACGAAGAACCTCCTGGTCTCCTATGGGGAAAGCCCCGTTGGCCTCTTCTGAGCCGCGCTCCCCTGCCGGGGCCGGAAACCTCACCACGGTTCCCGGCCCCGGCCTCTCCGCACCTCAGGTGGACTTCACGCCCGCTGCGGTTGAGCTCCTCCTGCGCCTGCGCGAGCGCCACGGGGACCTCATGTTCCATCAGTCCGGCGGGTGCTGCGACGGCTCCTCCCCCATGTGCTATCCCGTGGGAGACCTCCTCCTGAGCGACGCCGACGTGCTACTCGGCACCCTCCGGCTGCCTGAGGACGACGACGACGCCGGGGCCGCCCTGGACGGGAAGGCCGCAGCCGAGGGACCCGCCGCCGAGGCCCCTTCGGTCGAATTCTGGATGACCCGCGAGCAGTTCGCCTATTGGCGGCACACGTTCCTCACGGTGGACGTCGTCGACGGCCGGGGCGCGGGCTTCAGCGTCGAGGCTCCGGAAGGCAAGCGGTTCCTCATCCGGTCCCAGCTGATGGATGGCTGATCTGCCACGATCTGAGCAAACGGGGCAAACCTTGTCAGAGAGGATGGGGGTCTCATCTGACAAAAGTCCGTCACATGACGAATCCTTGTTAGATTAGAGGGGGGTCTAATCTGACAATGATTGCCTCTTTACCCGCAGCCTTGGCAGATTGACACTGGAGGACCGCCCATGACCGCCCACTCGCTGAGCACCCGCCGAGCCGAGCTGGAAGAGCAGGTGGCGCAGATCCTCGCGTCCTACTCAGAGGGTGCCCTCCAACGGACCCACGAGTCCCAGGCCATTGACTTCAAAGAGGAGGCCGGGCGCCGGGGACCCGGGGGCCTGATCGAACCGGGCAGCCCTGAAAACCCTGAGGCAGCCACCAAGCTCGCCGACGAAGTCGCCTGCTTCGCCAACTCCCCGGGCGGCGGGGCGCTCATCGTCGGCGTCGAGGACCGGACGGGGCGGGTGATCGGCACCGAGCTCGGGGTGGACTGGCTTCGTCAGAGGATCAACGCGGCTGTCAGCGTGGCCCCGGACATCGTTGACACTGAGGTTGGCGGCCTCCGGGTGCTGGTCATCTACGTGGCAGAAAGCCGTGATCCCGTGCTGAATACGGGCGGACGTCTTCGATGGCGCGTGGGGGACTCCTGCAGGGAGGTCGACCGGTCAGAGTGGTGGCTCCACCGGGACGCCCGCACAGAGCACGACCCCTTCGCCCGCCCCTCTCAGCGCGACATCTCAGACGTGCGGCGTGACGCCCTCCAGAAAATCAGGGACCTCCTCCCCTCTCACGAGTTCAGCACGGATGAACAGATTCTGCGCTCCATCGGCGCCCTGCGCAGCGACAACAAGCTTTCCGAGGCAGCGGCGCTCCTTCTCACAGAGCCAGGCCGCACCTTCCTTGAGCTCACGATTCTCGACGTTCCGGGCGGGTCCGTCCTCAACGTCACCCGGCCACACGGCAGCCTGTCCCTCCTGGAGCAGATCTTCTTCCTTGAAGAGGCCCTCCGCCTCCGCAACTCTCAAGTCACCCTGGCACGCGGCCTCAGCCACAGCTCGGTCCGCCGGGTCCCAGAGGGTGCGGTTCGGGAGGCCATCCTCAACGGGGTGATTCACCGAGACTGGGGACGCCTCACCGAGCCCACGGAGCTGCGATGGGTCGACGCCGACTCCGCCTTCACGGTGCGCAGCCCAGGAGGATTTCCTCGCGGTGTGAACGCCTCCAACATTCTGAGCAATCGGGATGCCCGCTACCCCGCGCTGGCTGACCTCTTCCGCGCACTGACCCTCGTGGAAAAACAGGGCTTGGGGGTGGATCGGATGTACCAGTCGATGATCGTCCTCGGCCACCGGCCTCCCTCGATCACGGAGGCCGGAGGGCCGTTCGTTGAGTGCACCCTGACCGGAGGCGATCCTGTGGCCCCCGTGATGGACATGGTCCGGGCGATCACCCCCGCAGAGCGGCAGAAAGACGTGAACATTGCACTGATTCTCTACCGTCTTCTCCATCGCCCCTTCCTCTCGCTGGCAGGGCTGAGTGAGCTCATGCAGAGCACCGAGGAGGCGGCGCGGGTGGCTTTGCGCGCTGCTCAGCAGACGAGCATCGACGGAACCCGTCTGATCCGGGCCTACAAGAATGCCTGGATTCTGGGGGAAGGCGGCCGTGCGCGCCTCGCCTCTCTCACTGAGGAGGATTCGGCTTTCCCTCTCATGGCCTTCGGGTCCACGGACAGCACTCATCTCGCGTCTGTCGCCCTGGAATGGGCCGCGTTCGATGGGGCCGTCACCACAGGGGATCTCATGGAGCTCAGCGGCGTGTCCCGCGGGACCGCCAGACGAGCGCTTGAGGACTTAGCCGAGAGAGGCAAGCTGGAGCTCACAGGGGCGGGACGAAGCACTCGGTATGAGGCGCGGAAGGTCGGCTAGCGTTCAGAATTTCGCGATGTTCATTTATAATGAACGCAGAGAAATAATGAACGGAGGATGCCATGGATCCAGCACTTGCTGAGGCCGTCGTGAACCACTTGAGAGAGCATGGGCTTTCATTGCGAGGAGGCTGGGAACCGGATGGACTCGCCCCAGGAGTTCCAGGCCGGCTGGTCAGCCTCCAAGGCCATTCCGCTTCCATCTCTGTCCGACCTGTCTATGTTCCCCGGGGAGGGATCTCTCTCGTTTCCCCAGCCGACCTCCGAGCTCACAGAAACTCGCTGTTTCTTCTTGCTCCGTATGTCAACCCTCGCTCCGCAGCGATGCTCCGTGAGCTGGGGGTTCCTTTCCTCGACGCGGCAGGCAATGCCTTCATCACGTTCGAGGGCGTGTACATCGACATCCAAGGACGAAAGTCCCTGCCCGACAAAACGATGCCCGGGCGCCGAACCTCCCCCAGGGTCACCTCCACGGCACCCTTAACTCTTTTCACCCCCAAACGCTCTCAGGTGATCTTCGCCCTGCTCACTTGGCCGGAGCTCGCTCAAGCAAGTATCCGGTCTCTTGCCCATCACTCTGGAACATCAGTGGGATTGGCTCAATCCACAGTGAACGCACTGAAAGAGGCCGAGCTCTTTCCCCGCCCAGAAGGGACTCCCAGCCAGTCGCCTCTTCGCGAGCTATGGCTCGCCTCGTACCCCTCAGGGCTGGGGAAGACGCTAGCCCTGGGCTCATTTCGGGGTGCTGTCCATGGTGGAGGATGGGATCCAGCGCGTACTCATATCGGTGGCGAATCAGCCGTGCCCACTTTGCTGAGCGACCCTGAGACCCTCACCCTCTACACGGACGAGGAGCCTCGAGCCCTGGCGAGACAGGGACGATGGACGGCCAGACCGGGTGAAGAACCGAACATCTTCATCCGCAGAAAATTCTGGCGGGATCCTGAAAACAAGGGCCAAGGCGGCGACTCACCAGCAAACACAGTCCCACCGCTGCTGATCGAGGCAGATCTCATAGCCTCTCAAGACCCCCGCCAGCTGGAAGCGGCACGCCTCCTGAAGAACAGCGCATGATTGACCTCACCCAGCTTGACGGGCAGGACCTGATCCTGGTGGATACGGTCGTCTCCGAGCTGATCCGCACCACAGGCTTTCCAGACAAGCAGATCATGCTGATCGGAGCGCAGGCCAGAAACATCCTGAGCAAGGCCCTCGGCCATACGATCACCATGCGCCGCACTCACGATGTGGACCTAGCACTGGCCTTGAGCGAATTTGAACCCTACGAAGATGCTCTCTCTGCCTTCAAATCACTGGGCAGTAACGGAATCTGCCGTTCCGTGGCCGGGATACCCGTGGATTTCATTCCTTTCGGCGCCATTGAGGACCCGCCGGGAGAGGCCACCCCGCCGCTCAGGAAGAAGAACCTCAGCGTCTTCGGACACCAGTCAGTGTTCAATGCAGGCATCTCTCTGAAACTTCCCTCCGGGCACAGCATCACCCTCCCGACACCTGCGGGGTACACCGCCCTGAAAATGCGCGCGTGGATTGACCGCTCCTCCAACGGTCAGTACAAAGACGCCCCGGACCTCGCTCTGGCATGTTTTTGGCAGAGCGCCCAGTGTGAGGATCCATTCATCGCGGAGAGCCTCTGGGACGACTCTCATGGGCCCTCGCTCATGGAGATCTATGACTTCGATCCAGACAGCGCGAGCATCGCCCTTCTCTCACGAGATGTGGCTGCTCTCTTGAGCGAAGCGGAATATCACGATCTCAAAGATCGATGGTCACGAACGAACACCGCTCATCTGATCAGGTACTTCACTCCGCCGCAGGGGATTCCTGAGCCTTCAGACCCACAGGCGAGATCTCGGTTTGTGGCAGCGCTTGGGAGTCTGCCTGCCCCAGTTGCCGGACCCCAAGTCCCGCGAACCGCTCGTAGAGCGCCGTGATCTTCTCGACGACCCGCCGCTTCTTCTCCCCGTAGCCGTCTGAGGGCGAGAAGCGGGAGGCCCGCGGCATGATCTCCGTGATGGCGGTGCCGGCCGTCTGCACGCCGCCCTCTTCAAAGGCCCTCGCCAGGAAGGCCCGGGTCTCCTGGGGCTTGAGGCGCTCCTCGGCGATGAGGGCCTCGAGCTCCTTGGCCTGCTCTGCCGCCATGTGGCTCTGCCAGACGTCCGCCGTGGAGTCTGTGCTGACGGTCATCTCCTGCAGGAAGCCCCGAACCAGGTCGTCTCGCTCGCGCAGCGTGGGGCTCGCCGCCACGTTCCGCATGATGCTGGCCGTCACCTCATGGTCCCCGCAGGCCACGGCGTCCCGGTTCCTGTCCACGAGCATGAGGATGTAGTCCACGTTGACTTCCACCTGCTTGATGAGCTCGATCTCGAAGACGAGGTCCTCGTCGATCGCCTCCTTCTCCCCCTCCGCGTTCGCCCGGAATTCGGAGTGCAGGTCCAGGTACACGCTCTTGTAGTCCTGCACGGCCCGCGGGGTGAGGAGCTCCTGCCCGGCGAAGTCGTCGAAGGACCTCAGGATGTTCTCCAGCTGGAGAATCTGGCCGAAGAGCTTGATGAACTCCTTCTGCGCCGCCTCGCCCTCAATCGGCTCCCCCGCGGGGAAGCGGGTCTGGAGCTCGTCCACTCGGTCTGAGTAGTCGGCGTAGTACTCGCGGTAGGGCTTGAGGATGACGACGCCGCCGCCGTCCTTGTTCCCGAAGAGCTCTAGGGCCTCGTTCGTCGCATCCTCCAGATTCCGGAAGCTGACGATGTTGCCGTACCGCTTGACCGAGTTGAGAATGCGGTTGGTCCGGGAGAACGCCTGGATGAGGCCGTGGGCCTTGAGGTTCTTGTCCACGAAGAGGGTGTTGAGCGTCGTCGCGTCGAAGCCCGTGAGGAACATGTTGACCACGATGACCAGGTCCAGCTCGCGGTTCTTGAGCCGCAGGGAGAGGTCTTTGTAGTAGTTCTGGAACCGGTCGGCGCTCGTGTCGAAGCTGGTGCCGAAGAGGTCGTTGTAGTCCTGGATGGCCTCGTCGAGGAAGGTGCGCGCATCGCCGGAGAGGGCGTTCGTGTCAAAGGCCTCGTCGTCGAGAATGCCGTCGCTGCTGGCCTCGTTGGCGCCGTAGGAGTAGATGAGGCCGATATTCAGCCGCTTCTCTGCGGGGAGCGCTGCCTGCTGGAGGGCGAAGGCGTTGTAGTAGCGGCGGGCGGCATCGATCGACTGGACCGCGAAGAGCGCGTTGAAGCCCCTGCTCGAATGGCCCTGGCGGAGGGTCTTCTGGTCGAAGTGCTCCAGGGTGTACTTCACGATGTTGGCGATCCGCTCGGGGTGGAGCAGGGCGGAGTCGGTGTCGATCGCGGGGACCTCGCCCGGCCGGATCTCGCCGGCCTGCATCGTGTTGATGTAGTCGATGCGGAAGGGCAGCACGTTCTTGTCCGTGATCGCGTCCACAATCGTGTACGTGTGGAGCTTCTCCCCGAACGCCTGCGCGGTGGTCTTGAGCTGCGGGTTGCCGCCGCCTGTGGAGTTCTCCGCGAAGATCGGCGTGCCGGTGAATCCGAAGAGGTTGTACCTCTTGAACGCCCTCGTGATGTCCGTGTGCATGTCCCCGAACTGGGAGCGGTGGCATTCGTCGAAGATGATGACGGCGTGCTTGCCGTAGATCTCGTGGCCCTTGTTGGCCTTGATGAAGGTGGAGAGCTTCTGGATCGTGGTGATGATGATCCGGGCGGCCGGGTCTTCGAGCTGGCTCTTGAGCACGGCGGTGGAGGTGTTGGAGTTCGCGGCGCCCCTCTGGAACCGGTCATACTCCTTCATCGTCTGGTAATCGAGGTCTTTGCGGTCGACGACGAAGAGCACCTTGTCCACGCTCTCCAGCGTGCTGGCGAGCTGCGCGGTCTTGAAGCTCGTAAGCGTTTTGCCGGAGCCGGTGGTGTGCCACACATACCCGCCGGCCTCAACCGTGCCGAGCTTCTTGTAATTCGTGGAGATCTCGATGCGCTGCAGAATGCGCTCGGTGGCCACGATTTGGTAGGGCCGCATCACGAGCAGCATGTTGTCTGAGGTGAGCACGCAGTAACGGGTGAGGATGTTCAGGAGCGCGTGCTTGGCGAAGAACGTCTTGGCGAAATACCGCAGGTCCTGGATGGGCTTGTTGTTCGCGTCCGCCCACCAGGAGGTGAATTCGTAGCTGTTGGACGTCTTCTTGCGGTTGCGGGGCCCCTCCTCAGCTTCTTTGATGTGCTGGTTCCGCGTGGTGTTGGAGTAGTACTTGGTCTGAGTCCCGTTGGAGATGACGAAGAGCTGCACGTACTGGAACAGGCCGGAGTCCGCCCAGAAGCTGTCCCGCTGGTAGCGGTTGATCTGGTTGAAAGCCTCCCGAATGTTCACGCCGCGGCGCTTGAGCTCCACGTGGACAAGGGGCAGCCCGTTGACGAGAATCGTCACGTCATACCGGTTGGCGTAGGTCCCCTCGGCTTCGTACTGGTTGATGACCTGAAGGCGGTTGTTGTGAATGTCCGCCTTGTCGAGGAGCTGAATGTTCTTGGTGGTCCCGTCGTCCCGCTTGAGCAGCTGGACGTGGTCCTCCTGAATGCGGAGGGTCTTCTCTTGAATGCCTTCGTTGGCCCCGGCGATGCACGTGGTGAAGAACCGCGCCCATTCCTCGTCCGAGAACACGACGTCGTTGAGCAGCTCCAGCTGCCGGCGCAGGTTGGGAATGAGGTCCGCTTCATTGCGGATCGTGAGGCGCTCGTAGGCCTGCTCGCCCAGAATGCGGATCAGCTCACGCTCGAGGTCCGCCTCGGACTGGTAGGCCGTCTCCGCGCTGCCGTCAGGGATGAATTCGGCGACGACGGTGCTGAGGGGTGACTCGGCGACGGGCGCATACGCGCGTGGCTGATCCTTGCTCATGCGGAAAGCTCCTTAAAAGTGAGCAGCTTGTCACGGTAGTACTCGTATTGCTTGCGACGGGCGGCGAGCTCGGCAGACAGGCCGACACTGAGGTCATTGACGAGGGCGTCGAATTTATCAAGCTGAGAAGCGATTCGTAGTTGGTCTTCAAGTGGCAACAATGGAAACTTCAAACCGGTGACTTGACCCTTACTCAGATGGGTCTGGTCCGACCCATTGTCGTATCGAATGAGATCTGGAGATCGATCCAAGTAATGGAACATGAATCGCGAATTCACTTGTCTTTCATTCTTGACTCGCAATCTAGCCACACGCTGATTTATTGCGTATGCATCACTTCGATCCACATAAAATGTTCGAGCCAGCGCGCGACCATTCGGGAGATCACTAAGAACAAGCGCAACATCCCCTTCATTCGCCCCGGTCTGCACATCTTCGGAGCGAACGAATCGATTCGCTTCACCATTGCGAGAGATAAATCTTGCTGTCACCATAGGAATATCGCCCTCAGGATCGGAATAACGCTCATGTGCGCGCCCATTCACATAGTCCGCAATATCACCCAAGCTGACCCACTCAATTTCTCTACCAAAAGAGAGGACAGATCTCCGATATTCGTTCGACTGGCGCTTCCTGAGCCCCAGCTCTGCTGCCAGTTCCGTTTCCAGCTCCGATTCCAGCTGAGAGAAATTATCTAATATTAGTACAATTTCACACTGGATTTCCAATGGAGGCACTGGCAATTTCAAACGATTCAGAACAGACTGTGTCTGACTGGGAACTCCACCCGCCTGATTCATCTCCCCGAGGCGCATTGTTTTTAACTGATGATATAGAAACTTTGGAATCATCTGCGATGAATCGATTTCTGTTCGAAAAATTGTGTCAACTACCCAGAAGGGTCCTTCTGTATAGAAAACATTCCCCAAGGAACCTTTTCTGGGGATAAGCACCGACGGCCCCTCAGCATCAGCCTGGTCGACATAACGCATAATTCCGCCGCTACCATATACAGGAATCTCGCCGTCACCAAGTTTCTTATGGTCTCTACCGTTTTTAATTTTGGCAATGTCACCCAAGGGTTTGAATGGCACCCCATCCGGACACAGCTCGGCAATCAGGTCGTCGATCCGGCTCATTTCTGCCCCTCGAGGTCGGCCACGATAGCGTCGATCGCGGTGCGCAGCTCGGCCTGCCGGGCCACGATCTGGGCGATCTCGGCATTGAGGGCCTCGATATCCACGACCTCGCGTGTGTCCTCCTGCTGCACATAGCTGGAGACCGCAATGTTGTAGTCGTTCGCAGCGATGTCCGCGTTGGAGACCATTGCGGCCACATGCTCCACGTCCTCGCGGGCGGTGAACCGCTCGAGGATGTGGTCCTGGTTCGCAGGGAGCAGCTTGTTCTTGTTGCCCACGCGGGTGAATTCGGCTGACGCATCGATGAAGAGCACCGAATTATCCGACTTGGACTTCTTGAGAACGATGATGCACGTGGCAATCGTCGTCCCGAAGAACATGTCTCCGGGAAGCTGGATCACGGCGTCGACATAATTGTTGTCCACCAGATACTTGCGGATCTTGCGCTCCGCTCCCCCGCGATAGAGGACCCCCGGGAACTCGACGATCGCCGCGGTGCCGTTGACGGCCAGCCACGACAGGATGTGCATCGTGAAGGCGAGGTCCGCCTTGGACTTCGGGGCCAGGACACCCGCTGGGGAGAAGC
>JAGLBH010000220.1 GCA_018260285.1 Arthrobacter sp.
GGGCGGGCACGCTGTCCCAGCCGGACTTCGCCCGCGCCTTCGCGGACACCCGCGTGCTGCTCCTCTCCGGCTCGGAGCCCACGGCAGACGAGGCCGAGCCCCTCGTGCTGGAGCTTCCGAGCGGGGCCCCCGGCGTCGCCGTGTTCGCCTCTCCGAACGAGGTGGCCCCGGAATACCTGGAAGCCGCGAGCCACCCCCTCCCGCTCACGGGCAGGGAGCTGATGGAGATGCTGCCGCCCGGCGTCGGACTCGCGCTCAACCCCGGCAAGCCCATGAGCCTCGTGCTGGAGCCGAGCGAGATGCAGCTCTTCGGCTTCGTGGCGCTCAGCCCCTCGCAGGAGGACGCCTCGGGCGGGAAACCGAGTGACGCATCCAGTCAGACTCGGTAATCTTGGCCCCATGTCAACAAATGATCAGCTCAGCGCCATTGCCGCGGGCTACACGTTCTCCGGGCCCACAGTAGACCTCGGCGTCGCCATGGCGGACGGCGCACCGCACCCGGACGTCAAGGTCGGCCTGCCCCTGTCCATGATGAACCGGCACGGTCTCGTGGCCGGCGCCACCGGCACGGGCAAGACCAAGACGCTCCAGTCCATGGCGGAGCAGCTCTCCAAGAATGGCGTGCCCGTGTTCCTTGCGGACATGAAGGGGGACCTCTCCGGCCTCGCCGCCCCCGGTGCGCCGAGCGAGAAGCTCACGGAGCGCACCGCGGCCCTCGGCCAGCAGTGGACCCCCACGGCGTTCCCCACCGAGTTCTACGCGCTGGGCAGCGGCAGCGGCATCCCGATCCGCGCCACGATCAGCTCGTTCGGGCCGATCCTGCTCTCCCGCATCATGGGCCTCAACACCACCCAGGAGTCCAGCCTCCAGCTGGTCTTCCACTACGCAGACCAGAACGGCCTGGAGCTCTACAACCTGGCGGACCTGCGCGCCGTCATCCAGTTCCTCACCTCCGCTGAGGGCAAGCAGGCCCTCGCGGACCTCGGCGGGCTGTCCAAGGCGACGGCCGGCGTCCTCCTCCGCGAGCTCGTGGGCCTCGAGGCCGCCGGCATGGAGAAGTTCTTCGGGGAGCCGGAGTTTGACACCGCCGACCTTATCCGCACCGCCCCCGACGGCCGCGGCATCATCTCCGCGCTCGAGCTCACCGACGTGCAGTCCCAGCCCGAGCTCTTCTCGACCTTCCTCATGTGGCTGCTCGCCGACCTCTTCGAGCACCTCCCCGAAGTGGGCGACGTCGACAAGCCCAAGCTCGTCTTCTTCCTTGACGAGGCGCACCTGCTCTTCAACGGCGCCTCCAAGGCGTTCCTCAACTCCATCACGCAGACCGTGCGCCTCATCCGCTCCAAGGGCGTGGGCATCTTCTTCATCACGCAGACCCCCAAGGACGTGCCCGCCGAGGTGCTGGGCCAGCTGGCCAACCGGGTGCAGCATGCGCTGCGCGCTTTCACGCCGGACGACCAGAAGGCCCTGACCGCCACCGTCAAGACCTTCCCCAAGTCCGGGTACGACCTGGAGGCTGTGCTCACGAGCGCTGGCATCGGCGAGGCTGTGGTCACCGTCATGACGGAGACCGGTGCGCCCTCGCCCGTGGCCTGGACGCGCATGTATGCGCCGCAGTCGCTCATGGGTCCGGCGCCGGAGGCCATCACGGCTGCTGTCTCGGCCAGCCCGCTCACGGCGAAGTACGGCACCCTTGTGGATTCGTACTCTGCGTTCGAGAAGCTCTCCGGCGCTGCGGCCCCGGGCGGGGCGGCTCAGGGCGGCGCTGCTCAGGGCGAGGGCGCTCCGGCGCCGTCGTCGGGCGCGGGGGACACGGGGGACTTCCGGCCCTACGGCTCCGATTCGGCGGACAAGGAGCAGGCCAAGGCCGACGACGCCGCCCGCAAGGAAGCCGAGCGTATCGCCAAGGAGGAGGCCGCACGGGCCAAGGCCGACGAGCGCGAGCGCCAGAAGCGCAACGACGCCATCATGCGGGTGGGCACGAACGTTGCCTCGACCCTGGGGCGCGAAGTGGTCCGGAGCATCTTCGGCACCTCGCGCGGCCGCAAGGGCGGCGGCGGCCTGCTCGGCGGCCTCTTCGGGTAGTCCCGGCGGGGCTCGGCTCAGGGGGAGCCTGCGGGTTCTTGATCGAAGACAGCGTCAGGCGGTCTCCTAGAGGGGGCCGCCTGACTGCGTTTGGTGGGGGTGCAAGCCCTGGACCCCCGCATTTTCCATACACCCCCGGAAAATACCGGGGGTTTGGGAAGATCCGGGGGTGGATAGGTCTAGGCCCCTGAGAATGCGGGGGTGGATGGAGCTGTGCCCCGTGGAAACTGGGGGCAGAAGGGCAGGACCCCCAAAAAAACCGGGGGTGGAGGCGTAGGGCCCCGTAAAAACCGGGGGTGCAGTCGGCCGAGGCTGTGCGCGGAACTCTGGGCGGTGGAGAGAAGCTGGGCTGCGGTCCGAGGGAGGCTGACGGCCGGGTTGTTTGGCCGGCTGCGGCTTTTTGCACCCCCTGTTTCTTGGGGGTACTGGCGGTAGACCCCCGCATATTCCGTACACCCCCGGAATTTTGAGGGGGTTAGGGAAGGACTGGGGGTGGATGCCTTTGCACCCCTGAGAATGCGGGGGTGGACGGAGCTGTGCCCCGTCAAAACCGGGGGCGGATGAAGATGCGCCCCGTAAAAACCGGGGGCGGAAGCGGTGGGCCCCCGAAAAACCGGGGGTGGAGGCGTAGGGCCCCCGAGAAACTGGGGGTGGAGTCGGCCGAGGCTGTGCGCGGAACTCT
>JAGLBH010000221.1 GCA_018260285.1 Arthrobacter sp.
CGCCACGAGGTCCGGGCGCCCGTAGGCCTCGAACTCCGCCGCCACGGGCTCGATGAGCGAGTCCACGTACTCCCGCGCCTCGCGCACCGTGCGGGGCCGGGGCGGGTCCCCGGGCAGATGGCTGCGGGTCAGTCGGCTCGCCCCGAGCGGCACCGAGCGGGCGACGGCGGGCAGCGCGTCGTCGCCCAGCGCCATCTCGAAGGAGCCGCCTCCGATGTCCAGGTTGAGGATCTTGCCCACGCTCCAGCCGTACCAGCTGCGCACGGCCTGGAAGGTCGCGGCGGCCTCCTGCGGGCCGGAGAGCTCCTGCAGGTGCACCCCCGCCTCCGCGCGGATACGCTCGATGACGGCCTCGCCGTTGGCCGCCTCCCGGAGCGCGGACGTGCAGAAGCCGAGGAAGTCCTCCGCCCGATGGTGCGCGGCGTAGGCCTTGGCCTCCCTGACGAACTCGATGAGCTCGCGCTGCCCCTCGGCCGTGATGGCGCCGTCCGCCCCGAGATACCGGATGAGGCTGAGCGGCCGCTTGTGGCTGCCGAACGCCACCGGCTGGGCGCCGGGGTGCGCGTCGACCAGGAGGAGGTGAACGGTGTTGGAGCCGATGTCCAGAACGCCGAGTCGCATGGGGGAAGGGCCTTACTTGGTCGTCTTCGCGGCAGGTTTCTTGGCTGCCGGCTTCTTGGCTGCCGGCTTCTTCGCAGCCGGCTTCTTCGCCGTCGTCGTCTTGGCCCCGCGCTTCACGGGACCCCGCGCGCGCTTCTCGGCGAGCAGCTCGAACGCCTGCTCCTGCGTGAGCTCCTCGATCGAGGTGGCGCGCGGAACGGTGATGTTCGTCTCCCCGTCCGTGATGTACGGGCCGAAGCGGCCCTCCTTGACGACGACCTTCTTGCCGGAGACCGGGTCCTCCCCGAACTCCGCGAGCGGGGGGATGACCTTGCGGACGCCGCGCTGCTTGGGCTGCGCGTAGATCGCGAGGGCCTCCTCGAGGGTGATCGTGAAGATCTGGTCCTCCGTCTCGATGGAGCGCGAGTCGGAGCCCTTCTTGAGGTACGGGCCGAAGCGGCCGTTCTGAACCGTGATCTCCGCCCCGTCCGAGGGGTCGACGCCGAGGACCCGCGGCAGGTTCATGAGCTTGAGGGCGTCCTCCAGCGTCACGGTGGCCAGGTCCATGGACTTGAAGAGGGATCCGGTGCGCGGCTTCGGCTGGACCGGCTTCTTCTTGGGCTTGGGCTTGCCGTTCTTGTAGTACTCGGTGGGCTGGGCGTCCAGGATCTTCTGGATGTCCTCCTCGGTGAGCTCCGGGATGACCTCCGTGACGTAGGCGCCGTAGCGGCCGTCCTTGGCCACGATGTCCCGGCCCGTCTCAGGGTCCTGGCCCAGGACGCGGTCCCCGTGGGAGGCCTGCTCCAGGAGCTCCTCGGCCTTCTCCGCCGTGAGCTCGTCCGGGGCGAGGTCCTCGGGCACGTTGGCGCGCAGGGGGTCGCCCTCGGGCAGCTCGCCGGTCGCCAGGTTGACCCCGCGCTCGAGGTAGGGGCCGAACTTTCCGACGCGGAGCACAATGTCGTCCGAGATCGGGATCGAGTTGATCGAGCGGGCGTCGATCTCCCCGAGGTTGTTGACCACGGGCTCGAGGCCCTGCTTGGTCTCGCTGCCGAAGTAGAAGGCGTGGAGCCAGTCCCCGCGCTTCGTCTCTCCGCGGGCGATCGAGTCGAGATCCGCCTCGAGGTCGGCCGTGAAGTCGTAGTCCACGTAGGTGCCGAAGTGCTCCTCGAGGAGGCGGATCACGGAGAACGCGATCCAGCTCGGGACGAGGGCCGAGCCGCGCGTGCGCACATAGCCGCGGTCCATGATCGTGGAGATCGTGGCGGCGTACGTCGAGGGGCGGCCGATGCCCTTCTCCTCGAGCGTCTTGACGAGCGAGGCCTCCGTGTAGCGGGCGGGCGGGCTCGTCACGTGCTGGAGCGCCTCGAACTCGCGGCTCTCGAGCGCGTCCCCTGCCACGACGTTCGGGAGGCGGGACTCCTGCTTGGCGTCCTCGGCCGGGGCGTCCGTGCCCTCCTCGTACGCCGCGAGGAAGCCGCGGAACGTGATGACCGTGCCGGAGGCGGAGAAGACCGCTTCACGCGGAGAGGCCTCGGCGGTCGTGGCGCTCACCTTGAGCGACGCCGTGGAGCCCGTCGCGTCCTCCATCTGGGAGGCGACCGTGCGCTTCCAGATGAGCTCGTAGAGGCGGAACTCGTCCCGGCTCAGCTGCTTCTGCACGTCCGAGGGCTTGCGGAAGACGTCCCCGGCGGGGCGGATGGCCTCGTGGGCCTCCTGCGCGTTCGCGGACTTGGACGCGTAGATGCGCGGCTTGGCCGGCACGCTGTCCTTGCCGTAGAGCTCCGCCGCCTGGGTCCGCGCGGCGTTGACCGCCTGCGTGGAGAGCGCGGTGGAGTCCGTTCGCATATAGGTGATGTAGCCGTTCTCGTACAGCCGCTGCGCCACCTGCATCGCGTTGCGCGAGGAGAGGCGGAGCTTGCGGGACGCCTCCTGCTGCAGGGTGGAGGTCGTGAACGGGGCCGCGGGACGACGACGATACGGCTTGGACTCAAGCGAGGAGACCGAGAAGGCGGCCTTCTCCAGGCCGGCCTTGAGGGAGGCGGCCTGCTCAGCGTCGAGACGGGCGGCCTTGCCGACGAGCTGGCCGGCGTCGTCGAAATCACGGCCCCCGGCGACCTTGACGCCGTCGAGCGAGGTGAGCTT
>JAGLBH010000222.1 GCA_018260285.1 Arthrobacter sp.
ATCCGGGCAGCTGTCCTCCTGGCGGCCCATATGCTTCTCCTCCAGGTCGGGTACAGGGTCTCTGTCGTGCTGGGCTACCTGGCCGTCGGCCTCGTCATCGCGGCCCTGCTCACCCCTCTGGGGCTCAGGGGGAGGGCCGCGGCCGCCGTCGTCCTCATGGCCGTCGAACCGTTCGTCCATCGTGTGTGGGAGGCCAAAGCCGTGGGCATGGGAGCCCAGGCGTGGACCGGATACTTCGGCACGGGCCAGCCCCATCTGCGGATGGAGGGCGGGGAGTGGGGCAATCTCCTCTTCGGCGCCGCCTCCATGACCCCCAACGGATCCCAGTACTCGGGAATCGGCGTTGCTGTCATGGCGCTCGTGGGCATGATCGTCGTGGACAGTCTCTCTTCTGAGCGCCTGTCCGGTGAGACCTGGCGGCATGCGGCCATGGGGGCCGGGATCGCGGTGCTCGTCTATGGGGCGGCGCGGGTGGGGATGGCCGTGGGCCTGCCCACCCAGCCCTATGCCAAGAACCCGGCGGAGCGCCTCCTTGAGATCGCCATGCTCTGCGGACTGTGGCGGATGACGACGGCGCTCTGCCGCCTGTGGACCGGCCGCAGCATTCTCCACTGGCTGACCGTGGTGGGGGCCTCAACACTGTCCCTGTACGTCTTCCACGCCTGGATGCTGACCTCCCTCGTGATCAACCCCCGATTCGCGATGTCCTCCTTCTACGAGAAGGGGCTCTTCGGCATCGCGTTCACAGGGCTGTGGCTCGCTCTGCCCGTGCTGTGGCACGGGGTGATGTCTCTGCTCGTGGCACAATGGACGAAGACCCCCGAGACAGCTCAGCGGGTGGGAGAGGCCCGGATTGCACGGATTGCCCGGGCATGGACCCGGGGCCCCTTGGAGGCCCTGGAAGAAGTCCTCACCGGACTGATCCCCGGGCGGACCGCTCGCTGACTGTCTCCCCTTTTCTCAAAGACGAGAGGCATTCCGATGCGCGCCCTCTACAAACCCGCTGCAGCCCCCGGTTTCGAGCTCACCGAGCGCCCCGAGCCGACGGTCGGCCCCGACGACGTGAAGATCCGCGTCATGACCACGGGCATCTGCGGCACTGACCTCCACATCCTCAAGTGGGACCAGTGGGCGGCCGACACGATCAAGGCGCCGCTCATCGCCGGGCACGAGTTCTACGGCGAGGTCGTCGAGATCGGCGAGGACGTGCGGGACGTGCGCGTCGGAGACCGCGTCTCCGGCGAGGGCCACGTGGTCTGCGGAACGTGCCGCAACTGCCGCGCTGGCCGCCGCCAGATGTGCATCCGCACGGAGTCCGTGGGCGTCCAGCGCGACGGGGCCTTCGCGGAGTTCGTCGTGATCCCCGAGACGAACGTCTGGGTGCACAAGGACGACACGATCGCCCCCTCCCTCGGCGCGATCTTCGACCCGCTGGGCAACGCCGTCCACACTGCCCTCAGCTTCCCGCTCGTCGGCGAGG
The DNA here is from genome assembly GCA_018260285.1 of Arthrobacter sp. GTDB lineage: Bacteria > Actinomycetota > Actinomycetes > Actinomycetales > Micrococcaceae > Falsarthrobacter. The sequence goes on from JAGLBH010000222.1 coordinate 1,481, forward strand.
ACGTGCTCATCACGGGCGCCGGCCCGATCGGCCTCATGGCCATCGCCGTGGCCCGCCACGCCGGTGCCCGCAAGATCGCCATCACGGACGTCTCGGCGCCCCGCCTCGAACTGGCCCGCTCCGTGGGCGCGGACATCGCCGTCGACGTCTCCTCCATGCGGATCCGCGAGGCCCAGGCCGTGCTCGGCATGCGCGAGGGCTTCGACGTCGGCCTCGAGATGTCCGGCCACCGGACCGCCCTGCCGGAGATGATCGACAACATGAACCACGGCGGCAAGATCGCCATGCTCGGCCTGCCCGCAGAGTCCATCGACATCGACTGGGCCAAGGTCGTGACCCACATGCTCACGCTCAAGGGCATCTACGGCCGCGAGATGTTCGAGACCTGGTACGCCATGTCCGCGATGCTCTCCTCGAACGCCGTCATGCGCCAGCACGTCGAGTCCATCGTGACCCACACCCTCCCGGCCTCGGAGTGGGCCGAGGGCTTCCGCCTCGCGGGGGACGGTCAGAGCGGCAAGATCGTTCTGGACTGGACCGCGTAACTCCCTCGTCAGACTCTCCGGCGGCTGCCGGACAACGAAAGGACTCTCATGTTCTCCTTCAAAGACGACCTGGCTGCTGAACTCCAGCAGATCCAGGCGGACGGCCTCTTCAAGCGCGAGCGCCACATCGACTCGGCCCAGTCCAACCGCATCCTCGCGGGCCAGGTGGGGGAGCGCGCCGTCGAGACCCTGAACTTCTGCGCCAACAACTACCTGGGCCTCGCGGACGACCCCCGCCTCATCGAGGCCGCCAAGCGCGGTCTCGACGAGCGCGGCTTCGGCATGGCCTCGGTGCGCTTCATCTGCGGCACCCAGGACCGCCACCTGGACCTGGAGAAGCGCCTCTCCGAGTTCCTCGGCACCGAGGACACGATTCTCTTCTCCTCGTGCTTCGACGCGAACGGCGGGGTCTTCGAGTCGCTCTTCGGCACAGAGGACGCGATCGTCTCCGACGCGCTCAACCACGCCTCCATCATCGACGGCATCCGTCTCTCCAAGGCCGCCCGGTTCCGCTACAAGAACCAGGACATGGACGACCTCCGCGCCCAGCTCGAGGCCGTGCGCGAGCTCAACGACGGCCGGGGCGCCCGTCGCACGATCATCGTGACGGACGGCGTCTTCTCCATGGACGGCTTCCTCGCCCCGCTCGAGGCGATCTGCGACCTGGCCGAGGAGTTCGGCGCGCTCGT
>JAGLBH010000223.1 GCA_018260285.1 Arthrobacter sp.
CATCCCCAACACCGAGGGCATCGGCCTGGAGGAGGCGGGCGTCTGGCTCACCGAGTCCGGCCACGTGGAGGTCGACGCCGTGGCCCGCACGTCCGTGCCCAGCGTCTACGCGGCCGGCGACTGCACGGGCGTCTTCCCCCTGGCGTCGGTGGCTGCCATGCAGGGGCGCATCGCCGTCAACCACTTCATGGGAGACTCGGTCAAGCCGCTCAAGCTCAACCAGGTCGCCTCGAACATCTTCACCGCGCCCGAGATCGCCTCGGTGGGCGTCTCCGAGGCGGACGTCGCGAGCGGCAAGTACCAGGCTGACGTCTACATGCTGCCGCTCAAGACGAACGCGCGCGCCAAGATGATGGACGTCACGCGGGGCTTCGTCAAGATCCTGGCACGCAAGGACTCGGGCTCGGTCATCGGCGGCGTGGTCGTGGGCCCGCGCGCCTCAGAGCTGATCTTCTCCCTGGCGCTCGCGGTCAACCACAAGCTGCACGTGGACGACGTGGCCAACACCCTCACGGTCTACCCGTCCCTCAGCGGATCGATCGCCGAGGCGGCACGGCGCCTCCACCAGCGCCAGTAGGGGCTGAGCCAGGAGGAGGGGGCGACGTCGTCGCCCCCTCCTCGCGTGTCCGGGGCGGATCGGGCGACGGCACGGCTCGAATGGTGGAATATTCCGTTCCATATGTTGAACCTGGTAGTTTCCTGTGATTTCATCGTGCCCATCAGGCGGGGAGATCCGCACGGAATCTGAGGAAGGCTATCCATGAGCAGCACCGCGAGCAGAGACACTGTGCCAGATGCGGTTTCGGAGAAGGGGACGGCCGGGACGCCGCCGAAGGGGAACACCCGGGGGCGGGTGATCTTCGCGAGCCTCATCGGCACGACGATCGAGTTCTACGACTTCTACGTCTACGCCACGGCGTCCGTGCTCGTCTTCCCCAAGCTCTTCTTCCCCCACGCGACCGATCTCAACGCGATCCTCAGCTCCTTCGCGATCTTCGGCGTGGCCTTCTTCGCCCGGCCCCTGGGGGCGCTGCTCTTCGGCCACTACGGAGACCGGCTCGGCCGCAAGGTGACGCTCGTCGCCTCGCTCTGGGTCATGGGCCTCTCGACCTTCCTCATCGGCTGCCTGCCGACGGCCACGAACGATGCGACGATCGTCCTCGCCCCGCTGCTGCTCGTCATCCTCCGCTTCTTCCAGGGCATCGCCCTCGGCGGCGAGTGGTCCGGCGCGGCGCTCCTGGCGACGGAGAACGCCCCGGAGGGCAAGCGCGCCGTCTACGGCACGTTCCCGCAGCTCGGCGCCCCGATCGGCTTCATCCTGGCCAACCTGCTCTTCATCTCCATGAGCGCCTCTCTCTCCGCGCAGGAGTTCATGGCGTGGGGCTGGCGTGTGCCCTTCCTCCTCTCGGCGGTGCTCGTGGCCGTGGGCCTCTATGTCCGCACGCGGCTCATCGAGTCCCCGTCCTTCCAGAAGGTGCTCGACGCCGACGCCGTCGTCAGCGTTCCCGTCATGAACACCTTCGTCAATCACGGCGGCCGGGTCTTCCTGGGCACGATCGCGATGCTCGCCACCTACGTGCTCTTCTACCTCATGACGTCGTTCACCCTGACGTTCGGCACCGCCCCGGCGACCGCTGCCGCAGGCAGGGCGGCGGCGGAGAAGGCCGGCAAGTCCTTTGACGCCGAGAACTTCGTGGCCGGCATGGGGATTCCGCGGACGGAGTTCCTCTGGATGCTCATCTTCGGCGTGGTCTTCTTCGGCATCTTCACCGTGGTCTCCGGGGTCCTGGCCGAGCGGCTCGGACGCCGCCGGCTCATCATCGGCGTCTCCGTGGCGATCCTCGCCTTCGGCCTCGTGTGGCAGCCGCTCGTGGACGCCGGTCGCCCGGGCATCATGGCGCTGCTCGTCATCGGGTTCACTCTCATGGGCACGACCTTCGGGCCCATGGCCGCGTACCTCCCGGAGCTCTTCCCGGCGAACGTCCGCTACACCGGCTCGGCCGTGGCGTACAACCTCTCCTCCGTCATCGGGGCCGCCCCGGCGAGCTTCATCGCCGTCTGGCTCTGGCAGCTCGGCGGGGGCACGGTGACGTATGTGGGCCTCTACCTGGCGCTGGCAGCCCTCATCACGCTGGCGGCCGTCTTCTTCTCCAAGGACACGACCCACGTGGACTACGAGGACAACATCGCGTAGCCGCTGTCAGCTCGTCCGGGGCGCACGCACATCCCGCCGTCCGCGCGGGGTGAGCGTGTGCCCCAGTCTTTTGAGGGTCCGGGTTCCGAGCACTGTGCGGAGCACGCGAACGCCCGGCACCTGGCGGTGGAGCTCCCATTCGACCCGGGCGATGTCCGCAGGGGTCTTGAGCCACAGAGCCCAGGACACGTTGGCCTCGCCCGTGGACTCGTAGGCCAGGCGAAGCTCAGGCTGCTCTCGGAGGAAGGCCCGCAGACGCGCGAGGGCCGTCAGCTCGGCGCGAGCGAACCACTGGACGCTCAGGGGGTAGGAGGTGAGGTCCTGGGCCACCTCGCACCGGAGGAAGAGCAGCCCGCTGCACTGGGCCTGCTCGAGGTGGCGCCGGATGGTCGTCGGATGGTGCCCGGTCGCCTGGGACAGCGCCTGGTAGGAGACCCTCCCGTTCCTCTGCAGATGCGGCAGAGCGTCCAGGAGGACGGCGCTCGGGGAGCGGGGCGAGGGGT
>JAGLBH010000224.1:0-2456 GCA_018260285.1 Arthrobacter sp.
CCGCGAGGAGGGCGTCGGTGATGCGGCACAGGGGCGTCATCGAGTGGTCGACCTCCAGCCGCACGGGGTGCTCGGCGGCGATGAGGCCCAGGAGGTCGGCCAGGGCGCGGATCTGCTCGTCCTCGGACAGGTCGAAGTCGTAGCCCATGAAGACGTCGGGGGCGCCGGCAGTCTCAGAGGCGCCCTCGGGCCGGAGCGAGGGGTAGCTGATCGCGAACGCCCGGATCGCGCCCGGCTTGGCATCCGCCGGAGCGTCCTCGGGCAGCTCCCGGCCGCGCCGGACCACGAGGGCCCCGTGCGCGCCGGACTCGGGAGAGAGGAACAGCTGAGAGGCTCGGACCGCCGACATGGCCGACGGGCTCCAGGACTCGTGCGCCCTCGTGTAGAAGGCGTGGACCGCGTACATGAGCTCCACGGACCCCGTGGCGATGTCCGTGACGTGGCGCGGGGCGATGCCCTCGGCGTCGAAGTCCGGGACCGGAACGGCACCGGGTTGAACCGCGATGTCCCGGGACGTCTGAATGGGCTTCATCCCCAGCCGGGAGGCCAGGGCGGCCGCAGCCTCGTTGAGCACGGGCGCAGTGGCGTATCGCGCCTGGAGGGCAGAGGGGACGCGCCCCGCCGCCGCCTCGGCAGCGTGGATCTCGGTCAGCCGACGAACCAGCTCCGCGCCGATCCCCTGGCCGCGCAGCGGCTTGGCCACCTCGACATAGATCCAGCAGCGGTCCGGGTGGAGCCTGGACTGGAAGACCACGCCGGCGCCCACGGGGATCCCGTCGTCGCACGCCACGAGGGACGCGAGCCACGGATCCTCCGAGGGCCCCTGGAGCATGGTGCGGTCAGCCTGGACCTGATGGTCATCCGGGTCGGTGAAGATCTCCAGGAGGCGGAGGTCGTCGCCCTCTTCCCAGACGCGATACGTCAGCGCCATGGATCAGCCCAGGAGGCGCTCGGCGAGGTAGCCGCGCACCTTGTCCAGAGCCACGCGCTCCTGCTGCATGGAGTCGCGCTCGCGGATCGTGACAGCCTGGTCCTCGAGCGTATCGAAGTCCACGGTGATGCAGAACGGCGTGCCGATCTCATCCTGGCGGCGGTAGCGGCGGCCGATCGCGCCGGAGTCGTCCACCTCGATGTTCCAGAGCTTGCGAAGCTCGTCCGCGAGCTTCTGGGACGGCTCCACGAGCTCGGCCTTCTTGGAGAGCGGGAGGACAGCGGCCTTGACGGGGGCCAGGCGCGGGTCGAGGCGCAGAACGGTGCGGACGTCGACGCCGCCCTTCGTGTTCGGAGCCTCGTCCTCGTGGTACGAGTCCACGAGGAAGGCCATCATGGCGCGGGTCAGGCCGAAGGACGGCTCGATGACGTAGGGGGTGTAGCGCTCGCCGGAGGCCTGGTCGAAGTACTGGAGCTTCTGGCCGGAGGCCTCGGTGTGGTTCGAGAGGTCGAAGTCCGTGCGGTTGGCGACGCCCATGAGCTCCCCCCACTCGGAGCTCTGGAAGCCGAAGCGGTACTCGAGGTCGATCGTGCCGGCGGAGTAGTGCGCGCGGTCCTCCTCGGGCACGTCGAACTTGCGGAGGTTCTCCGGCTTCAGGCCCAGGTCCACGAACCAGGTGTAGCAGTCCTCGACCCACTTCTTGAAGTGCTCGTCCGCCTCGGCGGGCGGGGTGAAGTACTCGATCTCCATCTGCTCGAACTCGCGCGTGCGGAAGATGAAGTTGCCCGGGGTGATCTCGTTGCGGAAGGCCTTGCCGACCTGGCCGATGCCGAACGGCGGCTTCTTGCGGGAGGCCGTCACCACGTTGTTGAAGTTGACGAAGATGCCCTGGGCCGTCTCGGGGCGCATGTAGTGCAGGCCCTCTTCGTTGTCCACGGGGCCGAGGAACGTCTTCATGAGGCCGGAGAAGTTCTGCGGCTCCGTCCACTGGCCCTTGGTGCCGCAGTTCGGGCAGGCGATGTCCGCCATGCCGTTCTCCGGCTGGCGCCCCTTCTTCTCCGCGTAGGCCTCGATGAGGTGGTCCTGGCGCAGGCGGCGGTGGCAGGAGAGGCACTCCACGAGCGGGTCCGTGAACGTGGCGACGTGCCCGGAGGCGTGCCAGACCGGCGTCGGGATGATGACCGAGGAGTCCAGGCCGACCATGTCCGCGCGGGAGCGCACGAACGTCTGCCACCACTGCTGCTTGATGTTCTCCTTGAGCTCGACGCCGAGGGGGCCGTAGTCCCATGCGGAGCGGGATCCGCCGTAGATCTCACCGGCCTGGAAGACGAAGCCACGTCGCTTCGCGAGCGAGATAACGGATTCGAGGGCAGACTTCTCAGCCACAATGAGGCCTTTCGGGAGGGGACCAGCGTACGGCGCAGAAAACACGCTTTGAAGGTTAAGCCTAGCGGCTCCGGGCCCCGAGGTTCATGACGGCCAGGGCGCCCGCCGCCAGGAGGAGCCCTGCGAGCGTCAGAATCCC
>JAGLBH010000224.1:2466-2695 GCA_018260285.1 Arthrobacter sp.
CCCGGTCGCGGACCCGGGCACGGGAAAGAGCAGGTCCAGGAGGAACGAGCCCACGAGCTGGCCGGCGATCATCGTCATGGCCGTGGCCAGAATCCCGAGATGGCGGATGAGCCACGCGTTGACGGCGATGAACACGCACCCGCAGGCGCCGCCGATGTACATCCACCACTGCCCCGCCGGACGCGGGAACGCGGCCCCCGGGTGGGAGGCCAGCCAGAGGAGGGCGAGG
>JAGLBH010000225.1 GCA_018260285.1 Arthrobacter sp.
CAACGGCTCCTCGGGCATCGCCGTCGGCATGGCCACGAACATCCCGCCGCACAACCTCCGCGAGGTCGCCGACGGCGTCCAGTGGGCGCTGAAGAACCCCGAGGCGACGAAGGAGGAGCTGCTCGAGGCCCTCATGACCCGCATCAAGGGTCCGGACTTCCCGACGGGCGCGACAATCCTCGGCACCAAGGGCATCGAGGATGCCTACCGCACGGGCCGCGGCTCGATCACGATGCGCGCCGTCGTCAACGTCGAGGAGCTCCAGGGTCGCACCTGCCTCGTTGTCACCGAGCTGCCGTACCAGGCCAACCCGGACAACCTCGCGATCAAGATCGCCGAGCTCGTCAAGGACGGCAAGGTCAGCGGCATCGCGGATCTCCGTGATGAGACCTCGGGCCGCACGGGCCAGCGCCTCGTCATCGTCCTCAAGCGGGACGCTGTGCCGAAGGTCGTTCTCAACAACCTCTACAAGCACACGCAGCTGCAGGAGAACTTCTCCGCGAACATGCTCGCGATCGTCGACGGCGTGCCCCGCACCCTGTCCCTCGACGCCTTCATCCGCCACTGGGTCGCACACCAGATGGACGTCATCGTCCGCCGCACCCAGTTCCGCCTCCGCAAGGCCGAAGAGCAGGCCCACATCCTGCGCGGCCTGCTCAAGGCCCTCGACGCGCTCGATGAGGTCATCGCCCTCATCCGCCGCTCGCCGACCGTCGAGGACGCCCGCGAGGGCCTCAAGGGCCTCCTGGACATCGACGACCTCCAGGCTCAGGCCATCCTCGACATGCAGCTGCGCCGCCTGGCCGCTCTCGAGCGCCAGAAGCTCCAGGACCAGCACGCCAAGCTCGAGCGGGACATCGCCGACTACAAGGACATCCTCGCCACGCCGCAGCGCCAGCGGGACATCGTCTCCGACGAGCTCTCCGAGATCGTCGAGCGCTACGGCGACGATCGCCGCACGAAGATCGTCCGAGGCTTCGACGGCGACATGAGCATGGAAGACCTCATCCCCGAAGAGGAGATGGTGGTCACGATCACCCGCGGCGGCTACGTCAAGCGCACGAGGATCGACCAGTACCGCCAGCAGGCTCGCGGCGGCAAGGGCGTCCGCGGCGCCCAGCTCAGGGAGGACGACGTCGTCGAGCACTTCTTCGTCACGACGACGCACCACTGGCTCCTCTTCTTCACGAACCTCGGACGGGTGTACCGCACCAAGGCCTACGAGCTCACCGAGGGCGGCCGCGACTCCAAGGGCCAGCACGTCGCGAACCTCCTGGCGTTCCAGCCGGAGGAGCGCATCGCGCAGGTCATGGAGCTCAAGGACTACGGCGTGGCCGAGTACCTGCTCCTGGCGACCCGCAACGGCCTCGTGAAGAAGACCCGTCTGACGGACTACGACACGAACCGCAGCGCCGGCATCATCGGCATCAACCTCCGCGAGGGCGACGAGCTCGTCTCGGCTCGCCTCATCTCGGCGGAGGACGACCTGCTCCTCGTCTCCCGAGAGGGCATGAGCGTGCGCTTCACGGCCACCGACGAGGCCCTGCGCCCGACGGGACGGGCGACCTCCGGTGTCACCGGCATGAAGTTCCGCGGCGACGACTACCTCCTCTCGGTGGATGTCATCACCGACGAGGGCTACGTCTTCGTCGTCACCGAGGGCGGCTACGCCAAGCGCACCCACGTGAGCGAGTACCGGGCCCAGGGCCGCGGCGGACTCGGCATCAAGGTGGCCAAGCTCGCGGACGAGCGCGGCCATCTCGTGAGCGGCATGATCGTCGGCGAGGATGACGAAGTGCTCGTCGTCATGGAGAAGGGCAAGATCGTCCGCTCCCGCGTCGACCAGGTTCCCGCCAAGGGCCGCAACACGATGGGCGTCATCTTCGCGAAGCCGGACAAGGGGGATCGGATCATCGCCGTGGCGAAGAACTCCGAGCGCCACCTGGCCGATGCCGCAGATGACGGAATGGATACTCCTGCCGAGGGGAACTCGGATGGCGTACCGTTGTCTACGGAAACATCCCCGGCTGAACCGGTCCTCGAGACCGTCGACGCTGAAACTTCGTCCACGGAGGCATTGAGTGAGTGAGTCGCAGAGCGGGCAGGCTAAAGCCCCGCGCACCGGGAGCCGGCCTCAGGCTGGCCGACCTGTCCAGCGCTCGGTAGGCCAGCAGACCGCTGCTCGCCCCGCCCAGCAGAAGCAGGGCCTCGTGCGCCCCGCGCCCAAGGCCAAGACTCGCAAGGCCAAGCTCGTCATCTCCAAGCTGGATCCCTGGTCCGTGCTCAAGATGGCCTTCCTGCTCTCCGTGGCACTGGGCATCGTGGCCGTCGTGGCCTCGATCGTCCTGTGGCTCGTCCTGGACCTCACGGGCATCTTCGATCGTCTCAACACGCTCCTGAGCGACATCGGCGGCACTGCCGGCGCGGCTCTCGACGTCCGGCAGATCGCCTCCCTCCAGCAGGTGGTCTCCTTCACGACGATCCTCTCCCTCGTCAACCTCGTGCTCATGACGGCTCTGGCCACGCTCGCAGCGGTGCTCTACAACCTCTGCGCGTCGATGGTCGGCGGCCTGGGAGTGACGCTGACAGACGACTAGAACCCTGCCGGAACCCGTCGAGAGAGTGAATTTGTCTTTTCGACAAGGGTTCGGTAGAGTTATTTCTCGGCCCGCAGGGGTCG
>JAGLBH010000226.1:0-473 GCA_018260285.1 Arthrobacter sp.
CTGTCGATGATCGGCCCGCCCGGGTAGCCCAGCCCCAGCATCCTGGCGACCTTGTCGTAGGCCTCCCCTGCGGCGTCGTCGATCGTGGAGCCGAGGAGCTCGACGTCCGAGACGAGGCTGCCGACCCGGAGGATCTCTGTGTGTCCCCCGGAGACGAGCAGCGCGCCGAGGTTCGGCGGCAGGGGCTCGCCGTCCAGCACGGCCACGCCCACATGGGCCACAAGGTGGTTGATCCCGTAGAGTGGCTTGCCCGTGGCGAGCGCGAGGGCCTTGGCCGCGGCCACGCCCACCATGAGCGCCCCGTTGAGTCCCGGCCCGGCAGTGACGGCGATGGCGTCGAGGTCGTCGAGGGAGACGCCGGCCGTGTCGAGGGCGAGCTGGAGGGTGGGCCGCATGGACTCGACGTGGGCGCGGGCCGCGATCTCGGGAATCACGCCCCCGAAGATCGCGTGCTGATCCATCGAGCTGGCCAC
>JAGLBH010000226.1:483-2678 GCA_018260285.1 Arthrobacter sp.
GCTGCGCCCCGCGGACGATGCCCACCCCCGTCTCGTCGCACGAGGACTCGATGCCGAGGACCAGCGGGCCCGTCGTCTGCCTCTGCGGTTCATTCATGGCTCAGCACCTTCTGCATTATGACGGCGTCTGCGCCGTCCCGGTAATACTTCTTCCGAACATGGATCTGCCTGAATCCGCTGAGCTCGTAGAGGCGCTGCGCCCGCTCGTTGCCCTCGCGGACCTCGAGGAGCACGTCCTCGGCGCCCCGGGCCGCGGCCGCGTCCAGGAGGAGCCCGAGCAGGTGCCGCCCCAGGCCCTGTCCCTGGGCGTCCTCCACGACCCCGATCGTCATGATGTCCGCCACGGGAGGCACGCACATGATCCCCCCGTAGGCCAGGATGCGCCCGTCGGCCACGCCTGCGAAGTACTCGCGCGTCTCCGGCTGGAACAGCTCGGCCTCGAATCCCTCCCGCGGCCACGCGTCCGCGCCGAAGAGCTCGTGCTCCAGCTGCTCGATCTGGTCAAGATCCTCGACCGTCAGATGCCGGAAGACGACGCCGGGGGGCAGCTCGCCCCGTTCGCCCGCCCCGCTCACAGGGCCTTCTTCCGGGCCCCTGGCACCTGGGCGTCGGACTCCCGGAGGTACTGGGGGGCCAGCCTCGGCAGATCCCGGCCCTCTGCGACCGCCAGTGCGGAGAGCCGGGCCACGAAGGCTGCGCTCGGTCGCTGGGGGCCTGAAACCCCGAGGCCAGGAAGCCTCTCGGCGAAGACCTCGGAATAGAGGGAGGCGCCCTCCCCGACGAGCGCGGCGGGACGGCCTCCCGCCGCTTCGGTCATGCGATCGGCGGCGTCCTCGGCCGAGGCCACCCACGGCCCGCCCAGTGGGGTCAGCGAAGCGCTGTCCGTCCCCGCTCCGTTCACGCGGTACACCGCAGAGTAGACCTCGCGCCGCCGGGCATCGGTGACGACGGCCAGGGCTGCTCCGTCCGGGTGAGCAGACCCGGCGGAGACGGCGCCTTCGAGCGCGAGAGCCTCAAGTGACCCGACGGTGTCCAGGGGAACGCCCCACGCGAACGCGAGAGTGTCCGCGGTGGCGATGCCCACGCGCAGGCCCGTGAACGGGCCGGGACCGGCGCCCACAGCCACACGGCCGGGGGCCGCATGCCCCTCGGCGGCGCAGGCCTCCAGGGCCGCCCTCACCATGACGCTCACGTCCTCTGCATGGGAGACCGTGTCCTGGCTCTCCTGCGAGAAGAGGGTCTGGGGGCCGTCCGCCCCGAGGCGCAGCAAGGCCACCGAGGCGCGCGCCGACGTGTCGATGCCGAGAATGAAGGGATTGCTCACGAGGCCTCCTCCGAGACGAGCTCGATGGACACGGTGCGCGGGTCCTCAGCCTCTTCGTCGTCGAAGGAGAGGGCGCCGTCGTCGTCGATCCCTCCGCCGAGGAGGGCCGCCCGCTCAATCGTCACCCAGAAGGTCCGGCGGCCGAGGGAGCGGTTCAGGCTCTCGCCCCATTCGACGACCGTGACGGAGCGGGAGAGCGTGTCGTCGAGGCCGAGGTCGTCCAGGTCCCCGTCAGGGCCGAGCCGGTAGGCGTCCACATGGACGAGGTCCGGTCCGCCCGGCCGCTCCCCCGCCGGGTCGTTGGGGTGGATGCGCGAGAGCACGAAGGTCGGCGAGATGACCGAGCCTGCCGCGCCCAGACCCCGGGCGATTCCCTGGGTCATCGTGGTCTTGCCCGCCCCGAGCGGTCCGGAGAGGACGACGACGTCGCCCGCCTCCAGGCACGCCCCGAATCGCTGACCCAGATCCCGCATGGCCTCTGCGTCATGAGCCTCGTGCCGGCCGAGAGGCAGCCCCTCGGACGGCCGCGTCTCCGGCAGGCCCTCATAGACGCGCTCCACGCGCGGGGAGATGCGCGTGACGATCTCGTAGTTGATGGTCTGGGCGGCATCGGCCCACTCCTTGGCCGTCGGAGTCTGCCCGTCGGGGCGCCCGAAGACGATGGCCTCCTGGCCCTGAAGCCGAAGGGCCTGCGGGTCCGGCCCGAGATCCACGACCATCTGGTCCATGGCAATCCGTCCCACGACGGGCCTGCGCTGCCCGCCGATGAGGACGTGGGCCCCCTCGGCGATGCGGGGGATCCCGTCCGCATACCCCAGCGGGACGAGGCCCAGATGGGTAGGGGCGTCCGTCATGTGGCGCAGGCCGTAGG
>JAGLBH010000227.1 GCA_018260285.1 Arthrobacter sp.
GGCGAAGCAGAGCGTCAAGACATCGCCAAGATCCAGGTGCACCGCAGGTCCTGCTGCATGACCACGTGGCGATGATGATGCGGCAGAACCTGGTGCACACAGTCTTCAGGGACGACAGATCACGTGGAATGAGGCCGTCTCTGGGCTGTCCTCCTATTGAGAAGATCTCTGAATATTCATGAGCAGCCCTGCACCTGTTGCTGTCGACACTCCGAGTAGCACGCAGGCAATCCATGGTTCAATCGGGCATCGTCCCGAGACGAGGTACGGGATGAGAACGATGATCGCAGTCGAGCTGACCGCGAAGGCAACGATCAGCCCGATTCTGGCCGGATTTCCGAGGGATTTTTCATGCTGGTACATTCAGGCCTCTTTCAGTTAAAGCAACTGCTGACGGCAGAGATCGATCCTGTGCCCACCGCTGCGTACGCTCCGATACACGCGACACAAACCGGAATGGTCACAGCGATCATGGTGGCTCCCTGCGTTTTGACCGTGTTCACTGTGATCGCATCGAGATCGAGGTCTGAGCGCGATCGACGGCAGCTCGGGCTGCATCACCCGTGAGAGGAGTCATCTCCGGCGGGGCGACCGACGACGTTTGGTCCGTCGCCGACGATGGGGAGGCTGCCTGAGCAGCAGACGCTGCACTCAGAGCTGAGGAGGATGTGCTCCCGACAGCCAGAACCAGAGCTGCAGCCTGGAGCTTGGTCTTGCCCGCAAGGGAGAGCCGCTGTGGGCGCTGAATCATTGATTCGGAAACCATTGGACGCGTCCTTCCGTCAGGGTCACATCTATCAGCGCAAAAGCGTGGTGCGTCGACGTTTCCCGTGGTCAGTTCTTGTCTCATATCCGAGCCAGCGATGTGATGACACATCGCCCACCTCCACAGTAGGTCTGAATAACTATGAAGGCAACGAGATGATGCCACATCGTAGTACGCCACGCCCCGGAGGCCATCGCTCATGAATGACGAGAAGGACGGTCGTCGTGCGCTGTCCCCGCTCATTGCCGTGACGAGCACATCGGGCCACATCAATAACATCCTGCAGGACCTCCGCCCCATAAGCCGTAGGCATGATCGCCTTCCCCCCACGAGCACCAGCTTTCCAGGTCAAGGAGTCAGCAACACCGGGAGCATCCCCTCCGGATGCAGGTCTGCTCAGCAGGAATGCAGCGTCTGATCACCATGACCTACCTCGTCGCCAAGACCGTCCGAACCCGCCCCACAGAGGAGTGCTGAGGACCCCTGCACGGCCCCCAAAACGAAAAAATCCCGGCCACAACCGTGACCGGGAAAGTTCCGAGCTCAGATCCTCAACGGCCTGAACTCCACTGTGCGCGAAGGGGGACTTGAACCCCCACGCCCTTTCGAGCACTGGCACCTGAAGCCAGCGCGTCTACCAATTCCGCCATTCGCGCAGTGACCACCGGATGAGCATGGATGAGACACTCAAACGACAGCTCCACAAGCCTACATCAGACTGTGCCCACATCGCCAATCGACCCACCTCCAGACCCTCTCCAGGCCCCGCTCGAGCCCCCGACAGGCCCGCGCCGCCGGGGATTCTCCCCACAATATGGACGATCCGGCATCTTTTGCAGCTTCCGCCAGGCGCTCCACAGCCGCGATCAGTAGACTCGGAGGAAGAATGCAGTGGGTTCGCCGCGCCTGTGAAGTCCCTGCTGCCCCTATCACGCCGCCATTCCGCGGCAGCAGAGAGTCTTTGGAAGGAGGCCCATGGGACTGCTTGACAAGTTTGAGCGCCGGCTTGAGAAAGCCGTGCGCAAGCCGTTCGGCGGGCGGGGAGGGGATCTCCAGCCGGTGGAGCTCGCCAGTGCCCTGCGCAATTCCGTGGACCGGAGCATCGTTCTGCGGGGAGAGCGCAGCATCGCCCCGAACGACGCGGCCTTCCGGTTCGGCGAGGCCTCCTATGAGAAGGCCTACGAGTGGGGCAGCCCGCTGGCCGAAGAGCTCTGCGACGTCATCATTCGCCACGCGCGCACCCAGGGGTACACCCTCCCGGCGGACGTCACGGTGAAGTTCGTCAAGGACCCGTCCCTCCCCGAGCACGAATTCGAAGTGGACACGGCCTTTTCCGACGCCGACGGGCAGGCCCTTCACCTCTCCGAGGGGGCCGACTCCCCGGCGCACGCACCCCAGGACGCAGCCCCGCAGGCGTCGGCCGCCCGCTGGATCGACGAGCCGGAGCCCGAGCCCGATCTCATGGGCGTCCTCACGGTCGAGGGCCAGCGCTACGCGATCGAGGGCAGCTCGGTGGTCATCGGCCGCTCCTCGTCCGCGGACATCGCGGTGGCCGACTCGGGCGTCTCCCGCCGCCATGTGGAGATCCTCAACCGGGGCGGCGTCTTCACCGTCCGGGACCTCGGCTCCACGAACGGCTCCTTCCTCAACGGCACGGCGCTGGACGGCGAGTACGAGCTGACGGACGGCTCCCTCATCACGATGTCCCAGACGCGCATCTCGTTCAGGCTCATCGAGCGCCCGCACGACCCGCGGCCATCGAGCCCGTCCCGCTTCGAGCCCGATTCCCCGGAGGCCTACTCGTGAGCGCACTGACTCTCACCATCATCCGCTTCGCCTTCCTCATCCTCCTCTGGGTGCTCGTGGCGGTCATCATGGGCGCGCTCCGCCGGGACCTCG
>JAGLBH010000228.1 GCA_018260285.1 Arthrobacter sp.
GGGAGATGTCGGCCGCTCCCCTGCCGTTCAGGCCCCCGCGCAGCCACCGGGTGAGAGCGGTGCTCCTCCTGGCGCTCCCTCCCGAGGCTCAGGCAGGCGGCAGTCAGACAGACAACGGTCAGGAGCATCCCGGCGGCGCTCAGGTGCAGCTCGTCGGGACGCAGCTCGGCGAGATGCGCCTCGTGGATCCCCGGGGGCTCGACGGCGTCATCGGCCATCTGGGCCCGGACCCTCTCACCACGAGAGTCCCCTTTGACGAGCGGCTCGCCGCGCGGCTGCTCACGGCTCTCCGCGGGGACGCCTCCGACAGCTCGATCGGAGCGGCGCTCCTGGACCAGCGGCGCCTCGCCGGCGTCGGGAACGTCATCCGCAGCGAGGTGCTCTTTCTCGCGAGAATCAGCCCGTTCGCCTCCCTTGAGACCGTGGCGTCCGCTCCGGGCGCTGCGGAGCTCCTCGTCGGCCTCAGCCGTGACGTGCTCCGCATGAACGCGGGACGACGACGCCGGACGACCCCCATCGGCTGGCAGAGCAGCCTGTGGGTCTACGGACGGGAGGGAAAGCCCTGCCTGGCCTGCGGAACTACTGTTCGGCGGGGGCAGCTGGCTTCGCTGGGGTCTGCTCAGGGGCAGGCGGAGCGGGTGGTGTACTGGTGTCCGGCATGCCAGCCGCCGGAGGCTGTGCAGCGGGCGTCTGGGCCGGCTCAGAGCGAGGGGCTTCAGCCTTCGGAGCCTCCTCCTGGCCGGGCCTCTTGACCAGACGGCCGATGAGGGCCATGCCCTGGCGCAGTGAGACATCCGGCAGGTAGGCTCGGCCCACCGCGTTGGCGATGCGCGGGAGGGCTGCCACGTCCGGATACACCATGTAGAGGGGCACGTAGCGGGGCTGGAACTTGGATTTGAACTTCAAGAGTGACTTGAAGCCGTAGATCGGCTCCAGCAAGCCGCCCATCCTGTCCAGCAGACGGCTGAGCACGCTGGCGCCGTCGGCTTCCTCCTGTGTGGCCTCCGGGTCAAGGTCCTCGACCCGGGCGAGCGGGGCCCCGGAGAGGCTGATGAACCGGTACCCCTCCTTCTTGAGGTCCAGGGCGGCGGCGGCGATGATGTACTCGATGCTCGCGCGGAAGCCCGATCCGCGGCGGCGCATGAAGTCCAGCGTCCAGCCGACGATCCGTCCCTCTTCGTACACGGGCATCCACGAGGCGACGGCGTGAACCGTGTTCGTCTCATCCACAGCCAAGAGGCAGCGCACCTCACTGGGGGCCATTTCGTCGAGACCCCCGAGCGTGAAGCCCATCTCCGGCATGTGCTTGTCCGCCACCCATTCCTCGGAGATCGCGTTGACCTGGTCCACGAGGGCCAGGGGGGCGTCGGCATAGGTGATCCAGAGCGGTCGAATGCCCTCCTTGCGGGCGCGGTTCTGAGCTGTGCGAATATCCTGGAACTTCTTGCCCGCGAACGTCAGGCTGTCCAGATCGAGGATCGTCTCCTGGGCCACCTGAAGCGAATGCCACCCCCGGGCGGCGGTCAGGGCTCGAAGCTCCTCCGTCACTGAGTAGAAGCACGGAGACCACTGGTTCTCTGCGGCGTAGTGGGTGAACTCGTCGAGGGCGGAGGCCATCTCGTCCGCAGGGCCCACGGGCGGTCCGAGAGCCAGGGCCACGTCGAAGTGCACGCGGTATGCCACGTAGCTGCGTCCCGTCGAGGAGAACCAGTAGCGGTTCCCCTCCCAGAGCGTCATCCAAGACATCGTGGAGCCCCCCGATGCCTGGAGGATCGCCTTGGCCCGGTCCGAGTCCTCTGCCTGAGGGCGGTGGGCGGGGCGGATGAAAGACCGGAGCACAAGAATGCCTGCCACAGTCCAGAAGATCATGCCGACGCCCTCATACAGGATCGTCGCGAAAAGGCCCTCCGGGAAGAAGGCGGGGGCGAGATCCAGCGTGTAACCCAGGGGCAGGAAGCGGTCCGGCACGTCCGCGACGAGGGCCTCGAGGCCGGGGGCCGGGGTGAACTCCTTGGCGAGCAGGCGCCCCAAGAGCACATAGACAACAGAGAGAGCCACTCCCAGAGCAGCGAGGACCCCGAAGATCCGGCTATAGGTCTTGGGCGGGGCGGCGACGGTGAAGAGCCCCCGTGTCAGGGCCAGGAGAATCACCATGAGGAGGGGAAGAAGCAGCGGAATGACGACGGGCAGCGGATGACCGTGGGCCGGCGGCTGGAAGCCCTGCGGGTGGTCCAGCTGGAAGCTCCCGAGCGGGTGGAGGTCGAAGACCCCGAGGACCAGGGTGAGGGAGATGACGGCCACGAAGCTCTGGAGAATCAGGGTGGCAACCCAGGCGAAACGGCGCCCGCGGCGCAGGCCGTCCGAAAGGATGAGGAGCAGAACCGAGGGCAGGATGGCCATGAAGATGCCCCCCGCACCCGCGCGGAGCTGCAGACGGGCTGACTGGCATTCCCTGAACTTTGCCGGGTTTTCACACAGGGTCCGCAGCGTCTCCGGATTCACTGCCTCAAGGTTGGTGAAGAGCAGCTTGAGCACGGAAAGAGGCCCCACCGCATGGGGAAGAAGACCGGAGAGGACCGGTCCGATTGCGCTTGCCGCCACGATGAGGGAGAGGAGAACGCGCGCCTCACGCTTGGAC
>JAGLBH010000229.1 GCA_018260285.1 Arthrobacter sp.
TCCGTCATCGGGGCGGGCAAGGTGGGCGCTGTGCTCGGCGCCGCCCTGCGCTCCGCGGAGCACGAGGTCGTGGCGGTCACCGCCGTCTCCGACGCGAGCCGCGAGCGGGCCGAGCTGCTCCTGCCCGGAGTGCCCGTGCTGCCCCTCGACGTGGCCGTTCGCGCGGGGGACCTCGTGCTCTTCGCCGTGCCGGACGACGTTCTCCCGGAGCTCGTCGCAGGCCTCGTGGGCGCCGGTCACGGGCGGGCCGGGCAGATCCTGCTCCACACCTCGGGGCGTCACGGGCTGGGGGTCTTCGCCCCGGCGCGGCCCCTCGGCGTCGTCCCTCTGGCCGTCCACCCGGCGATGACGTTCACGGGGTTCAGCCTGGACCTCGCGCGGCTGGCGGACACGGTCTTCGGCGTGACGGCGGACGCGGTGTACCTGCCGATCGCGCAGGCGCTCGCGGTAGAGATGGGCGGCGAGCCCGTGGTCATCGCGGACGAGGACCGGCCGGCGTACCACGCGGCGCTCGCACACGCCTCGAACCACCTCGTGACGCTCGTGGCGCAGTCCTCCGAGGTGCTCGGCGGGGTCGGTGTGGAGAAGCCCGCGGCCATGCTCGGGCCGCTCATGCGGGCCAGCCTTGAGAACGCCCTCTCCGCGGGCGAGCATGCGCTCACCGGGCCCGTGGCCCGGGGCGACGTGGCCACCGTCGAGGCCCACCTGGCCGCGCTCAGGGATGCGGGGCTCGACGGCGTCCTCGAGGCGTACCGATCGATGGCCCTCGCGACGGCTCAGCGCGCTGAGCGGGCGGGTCGCCTGAGCCCCGGTGTGGCCGGGCGGCTCACCGAGCTGCTGGGGTAGCGGGGCCGGCTGCTCTGTGACGCGCTGGGGGCGCGGCCTCCCCGATAGGATGGGGAGTCCCTGTCGGTCCCGCCGTTGTCAGAAAGCCAGGCCCATGCCAGACGTCGTCACCACCATTGCCGAACTGCGCGCCCGCGCCGGGGAGCTGCTCGACCGCGCCGCCCCGGGGAAGCGCCCCGTGCTCGCGCTGGTTCCCACCATGGGAGCCCTCCACGCCGGCCACGCAGAGCTGGCGCGGCGTGCGCGGGAGGCGGCGGACGTCGTCGTCGTCTCCGTCTTCGTCAACCCCCTGCAGTTCGGCGACCCGACGGACCTGGACCGCTACCCGCGCACCCTCGAGGCCGACTGCGCCCTGCTCGAGACCGTCGGCGCGGACCTCGTCTTCGCGCCGAGCGTGGAGGAGATGTACCCCGGGGGCGAGCCGCTCGTGCGCCTGACCGCCGGCCCGATGGGGGAGCAGTTCGAGGGCGCCAGCCGCCCCGGCCACTTCGACGGCATGCTCACCGTGGTCTCCAAGCTCTTCAACGCCGCGCTGCCGGACGCCCGCGCGGACTACCTCGCGTTCTTCGGGCAGAAGGACGCGCAGCAGCTCGCGATCGTCCGGCGCATGGTCGCCGACCTCAACCTGCCGGTGGAGGTGCGGGGCGTTCCGATTGTGCGCGACGACGACGGCTTGGCGCTCTCCTCCCGCAACCGCTTTCTCTCCGTGGGGGAGCGGCAGCATGCGCTCGCGCTCTCGAGGACGCTGCGCGAGCTGGGGGAGCAGCACGCGGCCGGCTGCACGCTGGATCTCGCCGGGGCGCGGGAGCAGCTCGAGGCAGCCCCGGGCGTGGAGCTGGACTACCTCGAGCTGGTGGACCCGCTGACGTTCACGCCGCTCGACCCCGCGGCGCTCACCGGGCGGGCGGGGCAGCAGGGCCGAGCGGGTGACGCGGAGGCGGCCGGCGTCGTCGTCGTGGCCGCGAAGGTGGGGCCGGTGCGGCTCCTGGACAACCTGCACCTGACGGTCTGACTGGGTGACGGGGTGACGCCGGGGTGGCCGGGCGCCTGGCCGCTCTGGCCGCTGGGGCGTTGTGGTTCCGGCGGGTCAGCGGCCCTGGATGTCGAGGGAGATCCCCTCGACGGGCGTGCCGCTCGGCAGGTGCTTGAGCTTGTTGTAGACCTGCGTCATGAAGTACATGTTGACCAGGACGGGGCTGACATCCATGTTGCCGAGGGATTCGTCCCCGCCGAGGCACGGGGGCACCTTCATGCCCACGCACTCGTCGAAGGGCAGGCCCATGATGCCGAGGTGCTCGAACGCCGCCTGCATCTCCTGGAGCCCGAGGTAGTCGAGCACCCCGTCCGACTCGATCATGCCGAGCACCGTGGGCTCGAAGTCCTTGAGCGGGGCCAGTTCGTTGTAGGCCACGTCGGCGCGCACGACGATGTCCTGCCCCTGCGTGCGCAGCCGGCAGAACTGGCGGCCGCGCCAGTCGAAGGCGAAGGGGATGAGGTCGTATTCCTCGATCGGCCAGAGCTCAGCGAGCTCCTGCTGGGCGCCGGCCCCCGATTCCTCATGGTGGAAACGCAGGAGGCCGACATTGAAGGTGGCCCCGGGAAGATCGGATTCCGCGATGAGCGGGCCGATATCCTCCGGGCGGTAGGCCGAGGAATTGGGCTCAGTGGTGGTGAGTGAAATGGGCATGATGGTCCTTTCCGGGCGTGCGGCGGCGGGTTTTCAGTCGTTAACGTGTTCGTCGAGGAAGTCGATCATCCACTCACGGAACGTGGAGCACACAAACCCCTC
>JAGLBH010000022.1 GCA_018260285.1 Arthrobacter sp.
GGACGGCTCTCCGGCGGAATCAGCGGCGGGGCCGCCAAGCCACCCCTCCCAGCGCTTCGAGCCGCTCGTGATCACGACTTTTTCCGTACCCTTCACGCGCCCCGCCTCTGAAGCGGGGATGGTGAGGACGAGCTCCCGCCCACCGCTGGCCACCGTGCAGAGCGCCCCCTGAACGGGTTGGCGAATCACGCCGCACTGGGTCAGAACCCGCATCGGCAGCAATGCGGCCATGAAGCCCTCGCCCCGGACGAGGGCCGCCTCGTCGTCGTTCTCTGCGGTGGGGATGACGGACCCGTCCGCGCGGACGGGCAGGTATCCGAGATCCCTCCACAGTCGGCCGAGAGAGCGCGCGGTCTCCGCTCCGAAGACGCCGCGCTCAGTGCCCCAGACGCGGCCCAGAAGCGCGAGGGAGTCCTGGACGCGCTCCACGTCCCTCCCCCGGTCCCCCGCCTTGAGAGTCCGGTAGAGCGGCGCTTCGCCTGTCAGCACGACGACGGGCCTCCCGTTCACCTCAGCCAGAACTGTGCCGAGGACGGCCTCTGTCCCGGCGGCAACACCGTCGGCCGTGAAGACAGCCTCCCCCTCCGCAGGAGACGGGACCGCCTCTGCGCCGCTGTCCTGGCTGCGCACATCAGCGGTGAGCGAGTCCACCACCTGCGCCCGCTGGACGGAGTCCACGATGGATCGAGGAGCCGCATCAGCGGGCTGGCTGCCAGCCTGGTCCGCTCTGACGGCGCCGATCCCGATGAGGACGAGGCCTGCACCCATGGCCAATGAGGCCAGTGCCGCGACGCCACGGGTGAAAGCGGCGGCTGCGGTTCGCGTTCGGGACTGGTTCATCGGCTGCTCCTTCGCTCACCGGGGTTTGTCGGTCTGTGTCCGGATGTGTCATGGATGCGGTCATTCGCTGAGGATGGCGCGGGCCCGCTTGAGGGACGCCTCCAGGAGTGAGCTGAGCTCTACGATCTTCTCCTCGCGCTCTCTCGCCCAGGACCCAAGGCCGTCGAGGGCGGCGGCGTCCAGGCTCTCGCGGAGCTTTCTCGCCCTTCTGGCAGGCTGCATCCTGGCGGATCATCGCCTGCTCCTCCTCATGGACAGGTGCCCCGGCAGACCGATACGTCCCCCATTTCTGCACCGCGAGATTGCTGGCCTCGCCGAGCTTCACGGGATACCCTGCCCGGAGAGAAAGATCGCCCTCCGGAAGAATCCCGCTGACCCCCGCGACAGGCCCGAGGGCCCCACGGCCGAAAGGAGTCTGCTTGGTACAGCCATACTTCCTGGCGCACTCATTGAGAGACTTCTCGACGGCCGCCGCAGAAAGCATCACCTTGACGCTTGCCGCTGCGGCCCGCGCTGCCCGTTTCCTCCTCTGCCCGTCTGACGCTGCTCAGCGCTCCGCCAAGACGGCTCGGGCACGCTCAAGGGCTTCTTTCTTTTTCTCTCTCAGACCCAGAATGCGCTGCTCGTTGTCCCGGACCCACGCTCCTGCCACCTGGAAGTAGGCATCTTCAAGCTTCTGAGCAAGCCCTACCTTTTCCTGGCATGCGCCGTCTGCACGTGCCAGTTCAAGCTCCTGACCGGCAGGGCGCTCCCCCAGTTTCCGCTTGGACGAGATGTTCTTTGCGGCCCAATCGTCAGCTTGGCCGAGTTTCACATCGAATCCCGCCGCAGACATACACCGTTCATACTCGGGCGCTTCTTTCCTCGCCACCTTTTCGAACCTACTCACGTCCTTCAGGCCGACCGAGAGAACCTCGTTGACGAAGTTCGTCTGGCGGAGCGCGTCCTCTACAGAACCAAAGATCCTCTTCTTAGCCTCCGCATGGCACCCAGTGCTGGCTGCTGAGACGATGGAGCCGCTTCCCAGAGTAATGGTGGCCTTGGGCATGTCATCAGGGGAATCGGGGCCAGAGGGAAACCCCATGATGGCCCGCGATTGAGCATCGCTCATCTGAGGGCCGCCGGGATCATCATCCACCAGAGACGAATATCCCCATCTCTCGGCCTCTTTCTGGCTCTGCCATACTCCGGAGACGCCCGTGACGGAAAGGGAGTAACCGCCGTACTGGAGATTGATGCCCTCAGTCCAGCCGTGCTTGCTGGCGCACTCACCTGTCAAAACGTTGATGGCAGACCCCACTTCCGGGTCAATATTCATCAAGGAAACGACGGCATCTCTGCTCGCCTGGCTCGTCTCAACTCGCGCAGGCTGGGCGCAGCCGGCCAGGATCACGGCTACACCCAGTCCCACGAGAGGAATTTCACTCCTCATGCCTCAGATTACTTTTTCTGGAACCAGTCAATATTGTCGTTGGCGTCACCGTAGAGGTGCCCTACCTCTTCCCACGGCGCCACCGTCTTCACAACGATGGAAGCTCCGATCCAGCCCAGAACCTCATTCCGTCCCTCCATGACACGAAACGTCTTGTTCTTGACCGAGCTCACGGTGTTGTTAGGGACATCCACAAACGTCGGGGCTCCCGGAACATAGGTGCTGTACCCCTGGTAGCCCGCATGCTCCCATGCCTGGAAATAATCTGCCGACGCAGGAACTGCGGCCCCCAGGCCCAGTCCTGCTGCCAGGACAACCGCCGATGCGGTCTTTGCACTCTTGCTGATGAAGGCCATGACAGCCCCCTTTCTGAGGCCGGATCTCCTAGGCCCGGCCTCGACCTCATGCCCCCCCTCCCCAGAACGCCGGAGGGGTTTGTGATGCATTTAACATAATAATCTTCTGTGTCATATGTCAAGCCTGCTTTTTCCAAGGTAACCTAGGCATTTTCCTTCCTTTGAACCACCCCCCTTCCAGCAAAAACCCCGGGCCGGGGCTCCTTGCGAAGCCCCGGCCCGGGGTGTCTCAGGCGAGTCGAGCGTCAGCCCTCCTCACGCAGAGCGGTCAGCTCTCCACGGCACGCGCAGTCAGGCTGCCCGGGGCCTGGAGGCTGCTGGAGCCGCCGCTGCCCGAGTCGCGCGAGGTCAGGTACGTCGGGTCCTTCTTAAAGCCGCCCAAGGGCTCCACGGCCTCCGGCTCAGCGGCAGCCTCGGCGTCGTGCTCCTCGGAGCGCTCCTCCGAGCGGAAGGTGAACGTCTGCTCGTCGCCCTCGCCCTCCACGTCCACGAGGATGTGGTGGCCGGGGAGGATCTCGCCGAAGAGAATCTTCTCGGAGAGCTGGTCCTCCACCTGCGTCTGGATCGTGCGGCGCAGCGGGCGGGCACCCATGGCCGGGTCGTAGCCCAGGGTGGCCAGGCGGATCTTCGCGGCGTTGGAGACGGCGATCGTCATGTCCTTCTCCGCGAGGCGCTTGGCGAGGCGGCCCACGAAGAGGTCGACGATCTGGACGATCTCCTTCTCCGTGAGCTGCGGGAAGACGACGACGTCGTCCACGCGGTTGAGGAACTCCGGCCGGAAGTGCTGCTTGAGCTCCTCGTTGACGCGGGACTTCATGCGCTCGTAGTTGCTCGTCGTGTCGCCGGCGGACTGGAAGCCCGTCTGCACGGGGCGGGAGGCGTCGCGGGTTCCGAGGTTCGTGGTCATGATGATGACCGTGTTCTTGAAGTCCACCACGCGGCCCTGAGCATCCGTCAGGCGGCCGTCCTCGAGGATCTGGAGGAGCGAGTTGAAGAGGTCCTGGTGGGCCTTCTCAACCTCGTCGAAGAGGACCACGCTGAACGGACGGCGTCGCACCTTCTCGGTGAGCTGGCCGCCCTCCTCGTAGCCCACGTATCCGGGAGGGGCGCCGAAGAGCTTGGAGACGGTGTGCTTCTCGGCGTACTCGGACATGTCGAGCGTGATGAGCGCGTCCTGGTCGCCGAAGAGGAACTCCGCGAGGGACTTGGCGAGCTCGGTCTTGCCGACGCCGGTGGGGCCGGCGAAGATGAACGAGCCGCCGGGACGGTTCGGATCCTTGAGGCCTGCGCGCGTGCGGCGGATGGCCCGGGCGATGGACTTGATGGCCTCGTCCTGCCCGATAACGCGCTTGTGCAGCTCCTCCTCCATGTTGAGCAGTCGAGCGGACTCCTCCTCGGAGAGCTTGACCACGGGGATGCCGGTGGACTTGGAGAGCACCTCGGCGATGAGGTCCCCGTCCACGACGGTCACGGAGTCCATGCCGCCGTTCTTCCAGGCCTCTTCCTTCTCCGCGCGGGCCTTGACCAGCTGGGACTCCTGGTCGCGCAGGCGTGCTGCGCCCTCGAAGTCCTGGTCGTCGATGGCCTGCTCCTTCTGGCGGCGCAGGTCCTCGATCCCCTGGTCCATCTCCTTGAGCTCGGCGGGCGGCGTCATGCGCTGGATGCGCAGGCGAGCGCCGGCCTCGTCGATGAGGTCGATGGCCTTGTCCGGCAGGAAGCGGTCCGAGATGTAGCGGTGGGCGAGGCTCGCGGCGGCGTCGAGCGCCTCGTCCGTGATGGTCACGCCGTGGTGCGCCTCGTACTGGTCACGGATGCCGCGGAGGATCTTCTGGGTCAGCTCGACGGACGGCTCCGCCACCTGAATCGGCTGGAAGCGGCGCTCGAGGGCCGGGTCCTTCTCGATGTGCTTGCGGTACTCGTCCAGCGTGGTGGCGCCGATCGTCTGGAGCTCGCCGCGGGCGAGCATGGGCTTGAGGATGCTCGCGGCGTCGATCGCGCCCTCGGCAGCGCCCGCGCCCACGAGCGTGTGGATCTCGTCGATGAAGAGGATGATGTCCCCGCGCGTGCGGATCTCCTTGAGCACGCCCTTGAGGCGCTCCTCGAAGTCGCCGCGATAGCGGGAGCCCGCCACGAGGGACCCGAGGTCCAGCGAGTAGAGGTGCTTGTCCTTGAGCGTCTCGGGCACGTCGCCGTGGACGATCGCCCGGGCCAGGCCCTCGACGACGGCCGTCTTGCCGACGCCCGGCTCGCCGATGAGCACGGGGTTGTTCTTCGTGCGGCGGGAGAGGACCTGCATGACGCGCTCCATCTCGTGCTCGCGTCCGACGACGGGGTCCAGCTTGCCCTCGCGCGCAGCCTGCGTGAGGTTGCGGCCGAACTTGTCCAGCTTGGTGGAGCCTGCGGGGGTGCCCTCAGCACGGCCTCCGCCGGAGCCTGCGCCCACGCCTGCGGTCTCCTTGCCGCCGGGGTAGCCCTGGATCATCTGGACCACGGTCTGGCGCACCTCGCCCAGCTCGTGGCCGAGCTTGACGATGACCTGCGCGGCCACGCCCTCGCCCTCGCGGAGGAGGCCGAGGAGAATGTGCTCGACGCCGATGTAGTTGTGGCTCAGCTGCAACGCCTCGCGCAGAGACAGCTCGAGCACCTTCTTGGCGCGGGGCGTGAAGGGGATGTGCCCCCCGGGAGCCTGCGGGCTCGGGCCGATCATCTCCTGGACCTGCTCGCGCACGGCCTCCAGGGTGATGTCGAGCGAGGCGAGCGCCTTCGCGGCGATGCTCTCGTTCTCGTGGATCAGACCAAGCAGGATGTGCTCAGTTCCGATGTAATTGTGGTTCAGCGTGCGGGCCTCTTCCTGGGCCAGCACGACAACCCGACGGGCTCTATCCGTAAACCGTTCAAACACTTCGGCACACTCCTTGCAGATAACGTTGACATCGACTCTACGCAACACGGGGCAAGGGCGTTCCCATTGTTCGCAGGCGGTGGAATCACGGGGCAGGCGGGGGAAATCGCCCTGACAAGACAAGTCGGCGCCGCCTGCAGCATGTGCAGGCAGCGCCGACTCAGTGGGGGTTTAAAGCGTGTAAAGCGTGTGAAGCCTAGTGAGCTGCTTCGTACTTGTCGAAGATCTCCTGGTGGATGCGTCCGCGATCCGACACCGAGTAGCCCTGCTCCTTGGCCCAGGCGCGAACCTTGGCCGTGAGGTTGGAGCGCTGAGCGGAGGATGCCGGGCGACCTGCCGGACGGCGGCCGCGGCTGTTGGTCTTGGATCCGACGGCGATGAACGGTTCAAGCGCCTTGCGGAGCTTCTCAGCGTTCTCCTTGTTGAGGTCGATCTGGTATTCGACGCCTTCGAGGCCGAAACGAAGAGTTTCTTCTGCCGGTCCTCCGGTCAGGTCATCTTCAAGAATGATCTGAACTTTCTGTGCCATGTGGTGGTCTCCTTGTGGAACTGACCGCATTGATTATCAAAGCGATTGTTGACTCCACTCTACATTCTTTATGCCTGAGTGCGCATCCTGAGCGCTGAGAATCCTCACAGAAACGTCCCGTGCGGAACGTGCACCGGATATAAAATCCTCAGTCGCGGGGAGATTCCTCTGCCGCCTTCTTCTTCCGATACTCCTCGACGGCCTCCTGATATGCCTCTCGCTCACCCCTGTCTGCACGGGTGATCGCACGGTACACAAAGAGGAAGATGAAGAAGATTCCCACCGAGGGGAGCAGCACTTCGACATACGGGAGCAGCTGGGCCATGGGAACCGCCTCAGGCTTCGGGCTTGAGCAGCGGGAAGAGAATCGTCTCGCGAATGCCCGCCTGGGTGAAGAGCATGACCAGGCGGTCGATGCCCAGGCCGATGCCGCCCATGGGCGGGGCCCCGTATTCCAGGGCGCGCAGGAAGTCCTCGTCAAGCTGCATGGCCTCGTCGTCGCCCCCTGCGGCGAGAAGCGACTGCTCGGTGAGGCGCTCGCGCTGGATCACCGGGTCGATGAGCTCGGAGAAGGCCGTGCCGCGCTCCATGCCGCCGATGATGAGGTCCCAGGCCTCGATGAGCCGCGGGTTGTCGCGGTGCTGGCGGGCCAGGGGCTGGGCGGACGGCGGGTAGTCGTAGACGAAGGTCGGGTTGAGCAGCGTGGGCTCCACGATCTCGCCGAAGAGCTCCACCACCGCCTTCTCCTCATTCCAGGCGGGATCCAGAGAAACGCCGTGCTTGTCCGCAATGGCCTTGAGAACGGACATCTCCGTGTCCGGCGTGATCTCTTGGCCGACTGCTTCGGAAAGACCGGGATAAACGGACAGCCAGGCCCATTCGCCGTCGAGATCAATGACGCCCGCCTCCGTCTCAATCTGATGCGGGGCGCCAATTGCGTCTGCGGCATTGAGAACGATTTCCTTCATCCGCTCTGCCATGACGAACTGATCCGCCCACGCCTCATAGGATTCGAGCGTGGTGAATTCCGGGCTGTGCGTGGAGTCCACGCCCTCATTCCGGAAAACGCGGCCGAGCTCGAAAACGCGCTCGATTCCGCCGACCACCGCGCGCTTCAGATAGAGCTCCGTGGCAATGCGGAGGGTCATATCCTGGTCGAAGGCGTTGAGGTGCGTCTGGAACGGGCGGGCCGAGGCGCCGCCGTGGATCAGCTGGAGCATGGGGGTCTCCACTTCCACGTACCCGTGGCCGTGGAGGGTGTCCCGGACAGAGCGGGTGATCGCCGCGCGCTTGTAGACCATCTCCCGGGCGGCGTCCCGCACCATGAGGTCCGCGTAGCGCTGGCGCACGCGCGTCTCCTCGTTGAGCTCCGCGTGGAGCATCGGCATGGGGCGCAGGGCCTTGGAGGCCATGGACCACTCGTCCGCCATGACGGAGAGCTCCCCGCGGCGGGACGAGATGACCTCGCCCCGGACGAAGACGTGGTCTCCGAGGTCCACGAGCTGCTTCCAGGAGGCGAGCTGGTCCTCCCCGACCTTCGCCAGCGAGATCATCGCCTGGATCCGGGTGCCGTTGCCCTGCTGGAGGGTGGCGAAGCAGAGCTTGCCCGTGTTGCGCACGAAGACCACGCGCCCGGCCACCCCTGCGACGACGCCGGAGGCCTCGTCCGCCTCGAGATGCCCGAACTGCTCGCGCAGCTCAGTGAGCGTGTGGGTCAGGGGGAGCTTCACAGGGTACGCCTCCTGCCCGGAGTCCAGCAGCTGCTGGCGCTTGGCGCGGCGCACGAGCATCTGCTCCGATGCGTCGGGGGCCACGGCGCCCTGGGCGGCGGCCTGCGCGCCGGTGGCTGCGGGGGCGGAGGGGGTGGTCTGATTCTGCGCGGGATCTTGTGAAGTCACAGTCATTCATTCTAGGCGCGATTCCCCCGGGCACATATCCGGTGCCGGCTCCTCTCAGGCGGTATTGAGGTAAGGGGGGCACTATGAAGAGTGGCCCTCGATCACGAGCCCCACCCATACCCCCGGAGAGGTTGGCAGACTGTGAAGCACTATCTGACCCAGCGCGTTCTCTCCACCCCGGACGGGGCTCGCCTGGAGCTCTTCTCCCTGGGCAGCGGCCCCGGCGTCGTCATTGTCCACGGAGCCATGGTGACCATCCACCAGTACCTGGGGATCGTCAACCGCCTCCACCGGGCCACGGGGCTGCCGGTGCACTTCTACCATCGCCGCGGGCGCGGGTCCTCCTCCGACCAGCCCGCCAACTACTCCATGCGCACCGAGATGGCGGACGCCGAGTTCATTCTCCGCGCCACGGGCTCACGGCTGCTCATCGGCCACAGCTTCGGCGGGGCGGTGGCGCTCCACACGGCTCGGGCGGTCGGCTCCCGTCTCCTGGACGCGGTGCTCACGTACGACGCCGCGGCCAACGTCAACGGAAGCTTCCCGACCCATTACCTGCCGGCGGCCCGGGCCGCTCTCGCCGCGGGCCACCCGGCGCTGGCCACCGCGATCGCGGGGAAGAACCTCGGGACGGTGCCCTTCCTCCCCCGCTTCCCGCAGCCCGTCCTGGCGCAGATCGTGCGGACGGCTGCCAAGACCTCGGCGGGGGCGCAGCTCGAGCAGCTCTGCGAGGTCACGCTCAACGAGCTCGGCCAGCTCGAGGCGAGCGACCGCGCCGCCGACGAGTACTCGAACGACGTTCCCACACAGCTGCTCGTGGGCGCCCGCTCGCCGCTCTTCTTCCGCTGGGCCTCAGAGTCCATCGCGGAGAACACGAATGCCACGGCGGCCGTTGTCCCGGGCCAGCACCACGACGGGGGCACGCGCGGGCCGCTCATCGTCATCAAGTCGATCGACGCCTTCCTCCGCCCCTACTACCCCGAGGGAACCCGGGCGCACTGAGCCGCAGCGGCGGCGGCGAACCCTTAGCGCAGAGCCGCAGCGGCGGCGGCCAGCCCTTGGCGCAGAGCCGCAACGGCGGCGAGCCGAGACGCCGGGAGCCCGAGCTCGGTGAGGTCTCCCCCTCCGAACCCGGGCTCCGCGTGCGAGCTCCGGCCTACCAGATGGAGACGCGCTCCTCCGAGGCCAGGTACATGCCGTCCCCCGGCTGGGTGCCGAAGGCCTCGTGGAAGGCGTCGATGTTCTTGGGCGGCTCGTTGGCGCGGAACTCCGCCGGCGAGTGCGGGTCCACCGTGACCTGCTGCCGCGCAGCCTCCGGGCGGGCCTTCGCACGCCAGATCGTGGCCCACGAGTAGAAGAAGCGCTGGGCTGCCGTCACGCCGTCGATCACGGGGGCGGTCTCCAGCGTGAGCCCGTGGTCCGTGAGGTAGAGCTCGTAGGCCTTGAGCCCGATGCTCAGGCCGCCGAGGTCGCCGATGTTCTCCCCGAGGGTCAGCTCGCCGTTGACCGAGGCGTCCGGGGCGGCTGCGGGGTGCAGCCCGTCGAACTGGGCCACGAGGCGCTGGGTGCGCTCGGTGAAGGCCGCCCGGTCGGCGTCGGTCCACCAGTTCTCCAGCTGGCCGTCGCCGTTGTAGCGTGAGCCCTGGTCGTCGAAGCCGTGGCCGATCTCATGCCCGATCACCGCGCCGATGCCCGCGAAGTTCACGGCCGCATCCGCCTCTGCGTCGAAGAACGGCGGGCGGAGGATGGCCGCCGGGAAGACGATCTCGTTGGCCGGGGGCATGTAGTAGGCGTTGACCGTCTGCGGGTTCATGAGCCACTCCTTGCCCGTGACGCCCGTGTCGATCTTCTCGAGCTCGCGGTCCGTGGCGGCCTCGTTGGCCTTCATGGCCGTGCCCAGGAGGCTCTCCGGGTCCACGGTGACGGCCGAGTAGTCCGTCCACTCGTCCGGGTAGCCGATCTTGGTGCGGAACTTGCTGAGCTTGACGAGGGCCTTCTCGCGCGTGGCCTCGGACATCCAGTCCAGCCCCGTGATGGACTGCTCGTAGGCCTTGAGGAGGTAGTCCACGAGCTCGAGCATGGCGGCCTTGTGGCTCTCCGGGAAGTGCTCGGCCACGTAGAGCGCGCCGATGTCCTCCCCGACCGCGCCCTCGACGAACGCCACGCCGCGCTTCCACCGCTCGCGCTGCTCGGTGGCCCCCGAGAGGACCCGGCCGTAGAACTCCCAGCTGGAGCGGGAGATCGCCTTCGAGAGGTAGGGGGCCGCGAAATGGGCCAGGTGGGTCTTGAGCCAGAGCTTCCATGCGGCGAGCGGCTCGCTCGTCAGGAGGGCCTCGACCGTGTCCAGGGCCTCGGGCTGCCAGACGATGACGGTCTCGCGCTGCTTCTCCGTGGCGCCGGATCCCTCCAGCCAGATGCCCAGGAGCGGCCAGCGGGCGGCGAACTCCTCCGAGGTGAAGGGGTTGTGGCGCTTGACGGCGTCTCGGGAGCGCACCTTGTCCCAGTGCCCTGCGGCGATCTTGGTCTCGAGGTCCATGAGGGTGCCGGGAGCCGCAGGAAGGCCGCCCTCCCCCTCGATGCCCACGAGCGGGTAGAACTCCGCGAGGTGCTGCTGGAACTTCTCGCGGGTCTCGTGGAACTCGGCCTCGCGGTAGTAGGACTCGTCCGGCAGGGAGAGGCCGCCCTGGACAGTGTAGATGCGGTTGAGCTGGGGGCTGAGGGCGTCGATGCTCACGAACAGGCTGGCCAGGGATCCGACGCCGGACCGGTGCAGCCTGGCGCTCAGCCGCACGACATCCTCGGAGCTCTCGACGGCCTCGATCTCGGCGAAGAGCGGCGTGAGCGGCTCGGCGCCCTTCTTCTCGAGGGCCTCCTCGTCCATGAAGAGCCTATAGAGGCTGCCGATGCGACGGGCGCGGGTCGCGGCGGCGTCGTCGTCCTCGGTGTTGTGGTCCGCATCGGCCTGGGCGGCGGCTCGCTCGATGATCTCGCGGACGGAGGCCTCGGCCTCGTCGCGCAGCTGGAGGAAGGCGCCGTCGGAGCCGCGGTCCGCGGGGATCTCGTGCGTGGCCAGCCAGCGGCCGTTCGTGTGGAGGAAGAGGCTGTCCTGGACCCGGACGGACTCGTCCCGGTAGGGCAGGAGGCTGGGGGTCTCGGGGGTGGTCGCATCGTGAGTCATGGGCCACATCGTAGCCAGCCCGGCTTGGGGCGAGCTGAGTGAGGCTGCCTGACGGAGAGGGGGTGTGTAGCATGGCGTGATGGAACCCATTGACTTCTCCAAACCGCCTGTTCTCAAGGGCGACGGATTCACCCTGCGCCCGCACCGCCCCGAGGATGCCCAGGGGGTGTACGAGCGCTGCATCGACCCGGCAGCGCTGGCCTGGACCTCCATTCCGCGGGAGTACACGCTGGAGATGGCCGCCTCGTACATCGAGGAGTTGAACAGCGGGGAGAGCAGCACCTGGAGCTGGGCCCTCGAGGTTGACGGCTCCTATGCGGGCACCCTCGACCTGCGCTTTGCCGGGACCGCTCAGGACTGGGCCGCCGAAGAGGGCGAGATGGCGGACGAGCTGGCCCATCGGCGTGCGGAGGCAGCGCAGTTCGGCAGCCGCATGCCCGTGCCCACCGCGAGCCTGGGGTACGTGGTGCACCCCGCCTTCCGGGGGCGCGGGCTCATGGGTCAGGCCGTGCGACTCGCAGTGGACGAGGCATTCCGGCGCGCCCTGGTGGAGCGCATCCTCTGGCAGGCCGCCGTGGGCAACTGGGGCTCCTTCAAGACAGTTCAGGCCGCCGGCTTCCCCGACTTCCTCGAGGTTCCGGCCCTGCTGGGCGAGCGCGGCCTGCGCCTGGACGGGTGGGTCTCCGTGCTCACCCGCGACGCCTGGGCGGCGGGCCGGGGCGCGTAGGCGGCCCACCCCACCCCACCACCCAGGCGATTTTGGGTCTTAAGGGGCGGCTCAGAGCAGTTGAGCCGCCCCTTAAGACCCACTTTCCGGGAGAGAGCTGCAAGGCCATCCCGAGACCCAACACCGCCCGAGCCGCCCTCACGATTTTGGGGCGAACGGGGCGGCTCAGAGCGGTTGAGCCGCCCCCTTCGCCCCAAAGTTCCCAGCATGGGTCCGGGCAAGAACGGGTGCAGCAGTGCACTGCGCTCATCTTCCGCACGACCAGACCCGCCCATCACCCGACATCACGGCTTAGGCCTTGACACTCCAACCTCTTCCATGGTTCATTAGTTGAGTAACTAACCAAAGAAGCGGGATCTCGCGAACCCCGCCTTCTTCCGGATGTGCGCACATCCACCCTCAACCACCCAGGAGGCAGCGTGCTCGACGATGGCCGCCCGCTTTTCATCCAGATCGCCGAATTGATTGAAGGCGGCATTCTGGACGGCACATACCCCGAAGAAACAGCGGTCCCGTCGACCAATGAGCTCGCCGCCTTCCTCCGCATCAATCCAGCAACGGCCGGAAAGGGTCTCAACAGGCTGGTTGAAGCGGGGGTCCTCTACAAGAAGAGAGGGATCGGCATGTTTGTCGCTCCAGGGTCTCGCGACGCGCTTATCGCCCGCCGCCGCACCCAATTCGCTGCTGAATACATCACCCCCCTCGTGAAAGAGGCCTCCAAGCTGGGCCTCTCCACGCGCGACCTCGCCGCGATGATCGAACAGGAGGCCTCGTCATGAGCGCCTTCGCCCTTGAGACCCGCAGCCTGACGAAACAGATTCCCGGCGGATACGCACTCCAGGACGTCAGCCTTCAGCTCGAAGAAGGGCGCGTCTACGGGCTTCTCGGCCGCAACGGTGCGGGGAAGTCCACGCTCCTGCAGCTGGTCTCCGGGCTCGTCTTTCCCTCGGCCGGCTCATGCCGCGTTTTCGGGGAAGACCCTCTGGAGAACCCAGCCGTCCTGAGCCGCATGTGCTTTGTCCAAGAGTCCGCGAAATACCCGGAGACATTCAAGGCAAAAGAGATCCTGGCCCTGGCGGCGGGGGTCTACCCGAACTGGGATCAGGAGTTGGCCTCCCGTCTCATTGAGGCCTTTCGGGTCCCCCTCAAGACGACGGTGAAAAAGCTCTCCCGAGGCCAGCACAGTGCGATCGGCGTGGTCATCGGCCTGGCTGCGCGGGCGCCGCTCACAATCTTCGACGAACCCTATATCGGCCTGGATGCCAGCGCGCGCCAGCTTTTCTACGATTCCCTCCTCCAGGACCTCGCTATCTGCCCGCGCACTGTCCTCTTGTCAACGCATCACATTGATGAGGCAGCCAATCTGCTGGAAAGCGTCATCATCCTGAGGGAAGGGCGCCTTCTGATCCACGAGGACACCGACACGCTCCGCGAACGAGCCCTGACTTTATCCGGGCCTTCCGACGGCATGGAGCGCTTTCTCGCTCGGCACGCACCTTTGCGGACTGACCGCTTGGGCCGGCATATGACCGCCTCGGTCTTCATTCCTCCGGAGGACTCCCTCCCCACCGCGCACGACGACGCCCAGCTCAACGGCCTCTTCTACGCACCGCTAGGGCTCCAAGACCTCGTGGTGGGCCTCACTGAGCCTGCGCTTCCCCGAAAGGACTCCTGACCAATGCGTTGGACATCAATCACCAGTGTTCAGAAGGCCACCCTGCGACTGGGTCTCATCACGTTGGGGTCCACTCTCGGAATGGCCCTGGGAATGCTCGCCGTGTTCAATCTCGCAGCTCATCTGTTCATGAGCACTGAATCGTTCTCCAACTTCCAGAACGGCTTCCGCGCAGGAGGAGCGCTCACGTGCATTCTCGCCCCAGCCGGCGTCGTGGGCATGTATGCAGGTCGCGAATTTCTGCGCCTCTCGCTGCAGATGGGGCTGAGCCGGAAGGAGCAGTTTGTCGGGGGATCTCTGTCTCAGATGGTCATGTCACTGATCATCGCCGCCATTGCAACCGGAGGGCGGGAAGCGGAGCGCCTCACCCATGGATGGGGGATAGAACTGCATTTTTTCGACGTGAACATGATTGAAGCACTGTCTGGGCACCACCTCTTCGCTGGCTTCTTCTTCACCGCGCTGGCTCTTTCCTTCCTGGTCAGCTCGATCACTGTCGCAGTGGGCCGCTGGGGAATGAAGGCCTTCTACTGGACCGCCAGTATGGTTTTTCTGCTCTCGATCACCGTTGTTTTTCTTTTCACCCTCCACCCCCAGATCGGCCCTGATGTGCTGCGGATTGCCAGCGAGAACAACGGAACATGGTCCTGGGCAGCTCTCATCGCACTCGTGGCATTCTTTGCCAGCATTCACGGGAGCATCCTCAGCACGTTCGAGCTCCGCTGAGCTTCCGGGTCTGCCTGCCCCTCTCGCCGCCGGGAGCGCGCCGAGGCGATGTTGGGGCGAAGGGACGGCTCAGAGCGGTTGAGCCGCCCCTTTAGACCCACTTTCCACAGGGGGGCATGGGAAGAGGCGGTGAGTGAGGCAGCCGACATTGCCTCTTGTCCTCCCACTCGGTGAGGATCAGAATGAGATCACCTGATCGGCGCTCCCTGTGCCGCAGGCTGGAAAGGACCATCATGCGTGCAGACCCTCTCGTGCTTCTCGTCACTCGAGTCGCCATCGCGGCAGTGTTTCTCCTCGCCCTCTGCAGTCTCGGAATCGCGTTCATCAGCGCGGTGAGCCCCGAGACTTTCGCACCCCAGGGTTTCACGGTCACTCCTGTGCAGGGCATGGGCGGCTATCTCTCCCTCCTCGCTGTTCCCTTCCTCCTCACGGCGGTGACGGGGGCAGCCCTGTGGTGGTCACTTCGCCGCGTGAGCGCCCGCGCGTAACCCTCCGCACTGAAGAGGCGTTCGGCCAGAATCCCAGGCAAGCCCCAGAGTTGCGGAGCACACTGGGATTCAGACCTCACACGATTGAAAGGCGCACCATGACTACGCTTCACGATTTCACAGCCACAACTCTCACCGGCCAGGAGAAGAGCCTTGCAGACTATGCGGGAAAGGTGGTCGTCGTCGTCAACACGGCGAGCAAGTGCGGCCTGACCCCGCAGTTCGAGGGCCTCCAGGCGCTCTACGCGGAGTTCAAGGATCAGGGCCTCGAGATTCTGGGCTTCCCGTGCAACCAGTTTGCCAGCCAGGAACCAGGGACCGCAGAAGAAGCCGGCGAATTCTGCCAGCGGAATTACGGCGTGGATTTCCCGATGTTCGAGAAGGTGGACGTCAACGGCTCCGATGCCCATCCGCTGTGGAAGTGGCTGCGCGATGAGAAGAAGGGCCTTCTCGGTGGCGCGATCAAATGGAATTTCACGAAATTCATCGTCGGCAAGGACGGCCAGGTCATTGAGCGGGTCGCGCCCACCACTGCGCCTGACGCCATGCGCGAGGACATCATCAAGGCCCTCGCCGCTTGACAGGTCACAGCAGCGGATGCTGCGTCATTCCGCCGCTGTGAAACCCTTCATGGACGTTGATGGGATGCGTGCTGCTCATTCCCGGAACGTGGACTCATCACTTCCATGCTCGGCCAGGAAATCGATCATCCACTCACGGAACGTGGAGCACACGAACCCTTCCCTGCCGTCCGGGTCATATCGAATGACCTGCCCATGCACCCCGGAGGGACCAGGGTGGCAGTCAAGACAGTCAAACTGCCCCGTGCCGTAGTCAAAGAAGGGAACCCACCCCTTCACCCAGGGACCGTTGCGCAGCCTTCCCGTGCCAGGATCCAGATTGACGCTCTCACGGTATTCCTCCGGGTCCTCTTCATCACTGATGATCTCCTCATTGATCTCCTCCAGCTCTTGAGCGATCTCGAAGATCTGGGCGATGCTGCAGAAGTCTCTCCCGTTCGTGCCGTCATGACGGGAAAGGAACTCTGCGAAGTCCTCCGGCAGGCTCAGCCCGAGAGCTTTTTCAAGACCGGTGATCTCTTCCGGGCTGGCCGGGGTGTTCCAGGTCAGCTCCCATGCCTGGGCGATAGCGTTCTCAAGCTCGGTGTTGCTCATCCCGGTACGATCGGCGCCGCTGATGCTGGGAGCAGCATCGGGGACAGTGGTGGGGGCAGTGGTGGGGGTGGTGTCCTGCTCCTCCTCGTCGGGGAAGGTCTCGATGGTGTGCTCCATCAGGGGGAAGTGAGGGAAGTCCGTGAAGCCCTTGAAGCCCTGGGGCAGTTCGGGCACGGGCTCTTCCGGGTACTGGGGCAGCTCGGGGGCAAAGCCCAGGCGCTCGCGCAGGAACGCGAGGTCTTGGTCCAGTTCCCAGTCGTAGCGCTCTTGGCTCCAGCCCAGGTCATTGGTCGCGGGATTCTCCCGGTGCCCGGCGACACGAGCCATGTCATCAAGAAGTGTTCTCATGCGAGCTACTGGCTCATCATTCCATCGCCTCAGCGCGGATGGTGAAACGGCAGTGTTCAGCTTCCCCTCGGGGGAAGTGACGTAGGAGGCAATATCTCTGCTGGCGGGTGTTTTGTCTTGGATAGTGATGTTTTTGGCGTGTTCTAGAAGCCGAGTGTAGCCGGTCATGTTCATCTTCTGGGCACACCACCGATAAACAGCCAAAGACTCGAGATGACGCTTATAGAACTGGGGTTCCAAGTGGTGGAGGAAGTACAGCTCCCCTTTAATGAGGCGTTTCAAGACTTCCGGCTGATCCGTGGCAAGGGCGAGGATCCCAAGATGCGGCCGAATGGTGGGACTCATGCGGACTTCGTTGATGATGTCTTTCCCGAGGTACTTGTTGGCAAGCGGTGACTTGCTCTTGTCCCAGGCCTCAACGGCGAGAACTATTCCGAAGCGTGATGTGGTCATTG
>JAGLBH010000230.1:0-230 GCA_018260285.1 Arthrobacter sp.
CCGTCGAGGGCCACCTGCGCGAGGTAGCGGCAGAGGATCCCCGTGAAGAGGCCGCCGTCGCCGGTGCCGTGGGTGGTGAGGATGTGCGACCGGGGGGAGGTGAGGTGGGATTTGACGGCCTCGACCGTGCGTCCGACCCGCGCCAGGTTCTCCGGGCCGCCCAGGACGAGAAGCGCACCGAGCACGGGCCCCTGGTTGTAGGTGTAGACGGCCTCGTTGAGCACGGGCTT
>JAGLBH010000230.1:240-2623 GCA_018260285.1 Arthrobacter sp.
GTCTCACTGCGCCGCGCGAAGTACAGGGCGGCCGGGGCGGTTGCGGCCGTGTTCTTGAAGGTGTGCTTCTTGTTCCAGTAGACGCCGCCGCCGAGGTCGTCCGTGGCGCCCTCGAGGAGCTGCCCGGTGAGGGCAAGGTGCATCTTCATGCGCTCCCCGCTGCCGGGCTTGCCCGCGGCGCCCGCGAGGGAGTCCAAGCGGTCGACGGCGAGGGCGAACCAGGCCATGTCGTCGTAGTAGCTGTTCGTCACCCGGAACATGTTGCGCCGCACGACGGTCTTCACGGCGCGGGCGGCCAGTTCCCCGGCGCTCGGCAGGGAGGGGCCGTTGAGGCGCTCGCCCGTGCGCAGCTCGCGCCAGCCGGCGTCCACGAGGGCGTCGATGTAGTGCGCCTGCCACCAGTAGTGCATGGGCGTGGCGGGGTTGTTGACCGAGCCGGGCCGCTTGACCGCCGCCATGTGCGTGCCGGGCAGGCCCAGCACAGGACCGCCGAAGTGGCGGATCACCGAGCGGGCGGCGGTGGCTGCAATCGTGCCCCAGTCCTCGGGGGAAGAATCGGGTGTCAGGGAAGTGGGTGAGGAAAAGGCCATACCCCCAGCCTAGTGAGCGGCGGCGAAGCCCGCGCGCCAATAGTGGGGGGAAACGGCGGGGTGTTCGTCACCCAGCGCGACGGCGGAGACCACCGGCCAGTTCGGATTGCGCAGCGCCGCCCGCCCCACGGACACCGCGTCCAGCCCCTGGACGAGCTGGGCCTCGGCCACCTCCGGGTCGTGGAGGCCGCCCACGGAGGAGACGAACAGGTCCGGGTGCGCCTGCTTGACGGCGTGGGCCAGCGGAGCCTGGTAGGCCGGGCCGGAGGGGCCGCGGAAGGATCCGATCCCCGCCGAGGAGCACTCGAGCATCGTCACCCCGAGCTCCTTGAGCTCGCCTGCGGTCTGGATCGTCTCCTCGAGGGTCCACCCGTCGTCCAGCCAGTCGGTCGCGGAGATGCGGACCATGAGCTCCACCCGCTCGGGCAGGGCCGCGCGCACGGCGGTCACCACCTCCCGCAGGTAGCGGGTGCGGTTCTCGAGGCTGCCGCCCCACTCGTCGGTCCGCCGGTTGGTCAGCGGGGAGAGGAACTGGTGGATGAGGTACCCGTGGGCGGCGTGGATCTGGACGACGTCGAAGCCCGCTTCCCCCGCGCGCCGCGCCGCAGCGGCCCAGTCGAGGAGAGAGGTCTCGATCTGCTCGCGGCACAGGGCGGCGGGCTCAGCGGTGCCGAGCAGCTCGCCCACGCCGGTGCTGGGGGCCAGGGTGGGCCATCCGCCGTCGCTCTCGGGAACCGTGCCGCGCACGGCGTCCGGGTGGCTTTTCGCGGCGTCGGCGAGCCACGGAATGCCGGAGCCCTTGGCCCCGGCGTGGTTGAGCTGGATGCCCGCGGCGGCGCCCTGCGCCTTGACGAAGCGGACGATGCGCGCCCAGGCGTCCCGCTGCTCGTCGCTCCAGATCCCCGGGCAGTACGGGGAGATGCGGCCTTCGGGGGAGATGCCCGTGGCCTCGGCGATGACGAGCCCGAAGCCGCCTGCGGCGCGGGCGCCCAGGTGCATGAGATGCCAGTCGCCCACGAGGCCGTCCTGCTCGGTGAGCGCGTACTGGCACATGGGCGCCAGGATGGCCCGGTTGCGCAGGGACAGGTGGCCTGTGGTGACCGCAGTGTTCAGCATGCCTCCGAGTCTAGGAGGCCTCAGTGTCTCCTGGCTGGACGTTCACTGACATTTCGCCAGCAGTGATCGGGGCGCCGATCGCATTGCCGGCCACCGGGGCGGAGCACACCGCATAGGGGGAGAAGGCCATCGGGTAGCTGAGCGCCCGGTTGAAGTCGATGACGGCGTTGACGGGGCCGCTCTCCGAGCCGGGCTCCGCGAGAACGGTCACGAAGCGCCACAGCGGCGTGGTCTTGCCGCTCGTCTTGTCCCGGAAGGCCAGGGTGAAGGCGTGGCGGCCGTCGTCGCGCGGGCCGTCCTCCTCCACGGAGGCGACGATCTCCTGCGGGTGGCTCGGCACGTGGAAGCGCACGGTGCCCACGAGGGTCCGGGTAAGGAACGTGTCCGGCCGGACGGTGGCGACCCCCTCCGTGTAGGGGCGGCACCGCTCGAGAACGCCCGGCACCACCCAGGAGGGGTCGTACGGGTAGGTCGGGACGGCGATCTCGTCCGGCTGCTCCACGCGCGCGCGGATCATGAACCGGCCCCCGCGCAGGCCCAGCTCGATCCTCACGGTTCCGCTCTCGACGACGCGACGGGCGCCCGCACGGGTCTGGGAGTCGAAGGGGTGCTGGGCGGCGTCGAACGAGCCGATGATCTCCGAGTCGCCCTCCGCCAGGCGGTAGGCGGATCCGTTC
>JAGLBH010000231.1 GCA_018260285.1 Arthrobacter sp.
CGTGTGCTTGGCGAAATGGGAGACGACCGCGAGCTTCCCGCCCCGTCGCTGGAGGACGTCCAGCGTGACCCAGCGGCTCTTGTCCGGGGCGTACATGGAGGCATACGTGCCGCTGCGGGCGTCGACGACGAGGTGGCCTGCGCAGTATGCGTTGAGCGTCTCGGAGAGCCGGGGGCGCCACCAGGCGTTGAGCGCGCGGCCCTCCAGGAGGGGGAGCCGGGTGCCGCCGGAGGCCCGATACGCCGGAATGCGGTCCGAGAGGGACACCGCCCCGAAGAGCGCAGAGAAGACGAGCGCGTGGGAGCGGGCGCGCCGTTTGGCGGCGGGGGAGAGGGTCTCGGCGCCCAGCGCCTCATAGAGAACTCCCGTGTAGACCGCTGAGGCGAGGGCCGTCGGAGCCTCGCGCAGCTGCGCGTTGCGCTCGACGAGAGGCATGAGTGCCTGTGAGACGGAGAAGATCTCCTGCGCGCGGGGATCCCGGGAGGCTGCCGCCGCGGCGTCGAGCGCCTGAGACCGCTCCTCCGCGAGGTGAGGCGCGAAGAGCGTGTCCAGATCGAGGGGACGCCCCCGCTCGGGCTGGGCTTTGGTCTCTGAGGGCGGAAGGAAGAGGCGCACCCGTCCATCGTAGCGAGTGCGCCGAGGAGCCCCGCGGGGCCGCCGACTCCGGGCCGCGCGATCGGCCGCGTAGACTGGTGGGCAAGGACGGGGTTCGAGGACGATCGCGGCGCAGGGGGCTCACGCCTCCGGCGGCGAGGAAAGTCCGGGCTCCACAGAGCGCCATGGTGGGTAACGCCCACTCGGGGAAACCCGCAGGCCAGTGCCACAGAGAAGAGACCGCCCGCACGGTTCGCCGGAGCGGGTAAGGGTGAAACGGCGGTGTAAGAGACCACCAGTGCCGGGGGTGACTCCGGCAGCTCGGTAAACCCCATGGGGAGCAAGGTCAGACAGAACGCGCTTGAGAGCTGCTCGCTCGATGCGTTCGGGTGGACTGCTTGAGCCCGGCAGCAATGCCGGGCCTAGAGAGATGATCGTCACGACGACGCCGGAGACGGCCCGTCGCACAGAACCCGGCTTACATCGAACCCCGTCCTGCACGCCGTGAGCCCTTCCGGTTCGATAGAATCGGGAGAGCTTGTCAAGTGGCGCACGATGATGTGCGCGTACACCCCTGTGGAAGGAACAACGATGTCCCTGAGCCCCGAGTCAGCCCCTGACGTCACCGAGAACACCGCTGACCTGAAGACTGAGGACACCCTCAACGAGTGGATGGACCGCGAGTCGCAGGCCGAGGAGATGATCCCGCTGCTCGGCACGCTGTACCGCCGCAACAACGTGGTCCCCTCGATCCACGGCCGCTCCCTCATCAACCGCTCGGCGATCGGCATTCTCAAGCTCCACCGCTTCGCCCGCCAGATCGACGGATCCCCCCTGGCCATTGACGAGACCCTCCCGCTCGTCAAGGAGCTCACGGAGCTCGACCTCGCCGCCTCCTCGATCGACGTGGCCCGCCTCGCAGTCAAGTACCGCAACGAGGGCAACGGCGCCTCCCTCAAGGAGTTCCTCGAGTCCGAGCTGGCCGAGATCGCCGGCCGCGGCGGCGAAGGCGCCCAGGAGCCGCGCGACGTGGTCCTCTACGGCTTCGGCCGCATCGGCCGCCTCGTGGCACGCCTGCTCATCGAGCACGCGGGCGGCGGATACGGGCTGCGCCTGCGCGCCGTCGTCGTTCGCCCGGCCGGCGGCAAGGACCTCGCGAAGCGCGCGTCCCTGCTGCGCCGCGACTCCGTGCACGGGCCCTTCGACGGCACGATCACGATCGACGAGGAGAACAACACGATCCTCGCGAACGGCACGCTCATCCAGTTCATCTACGCGAACGACCCGGCCTCCGTGGACTACACGCAGTACGGCATCGAGAACGCGATCCTCGTGGACAACACGGGCAAGTGGCGCGACGCCGAGGGCCTCGGCCAGCACCTCCAGGCCAAGGGCATCTCCCAGGTGCTCCTCACGGCTCCGGGCAAGGGCGAGATCAAGAACATCGTCCACGGCGTGAACCACAAGGACATCAGCCCGGAG
This sequence comes from Arthrobacter sp., assembly GCA_018260285.1. GTDB lineage: Bacteria > Actinomycetota > Actinomycetes > Actinomycetales > Micrococcaceae > Falsarthrobacter. The sequence goes on from JAGLBH010000231.1 coordinate 2,077, forward strand.
GACACGATCCTCTCGGCCGCCTCGTGCACGACGAACGCCATCACCCCGGTGCTCAAGGTCCTCAACGACAAGTACGGCGTCGTCCACGGCCACGTCGAGACGGTTCACTCGTACACGAACGACCAGAACCTCATCGACAACTTCCACAAGGGCGATCGCCGCGGCCGCTCCGCAGCGCTCAACATGGTCATCACGGAGACGGGCGCGGCCACGGCCGTCGCCAAGGCGCTCCCTGAGCTCAAGGGCAAGCTCTCCGGCAGCTCCATCCGCGTCCCCACCCCGGACGTCTCCCTCGCGATCCTCAACCTCCAGCTGGAGAACGAGGTGGAGAAGGACGAGGTCAACGCACACCTGCGCGAGATCAGCCTTTCCTCGCCGCTGCGCAAGCAGATCGACTACACGAACAGCCACGAGGTCGTCTCCACGGACTTCGTCGGCTCCCGCCAGGCGGGCGTCGTGGACGGCCTCGCGACGATCACCAACGGCAAGAGCCTCGTGCTCTACGTCTGGTACGACAACGAGTTCGGCTACTCCTGCCAGGTTCT
>JAGLBH010000232.1 GCA_018260285.1 Arthrobacter sp.
CGGTCATGGGGGCCGCGCAGGCGACGACGGTGGCCTCAGTGGGGCCGTAGGTGTTCCAGAGCTCACGGCCCTCGACGGCGAGTCGCGCGGCAAGGTCCAGCGGGCAGGCTTCGCCGCCGAAGATGAGCAGGCGGACGTTCTCCAGGGCCTCCGCAGGCCACAGGGCGGCCAGGGTCGGCACAGTGGAGACCACGTTGATCTCCCGCGAGATGAGCCAGGGGCCGAGGTCCACGCCGGAGCGCACGAGCGACCGAGGCGCAGGGACCAGGCAGGCACCGTGGCCCCAGGCCAGCCACATCTCCTCGCAGCTCGCGTCGAATCCCACGGAGAGTCCCGCCAGAACTCGGTCTCCCGGCCCGAGAGGGGCGTCCTGGAGGAAGAGGCTTCGCTCGGCGTCGATGAACGCCGCCGCTGAGCGATGCGAGATGGCCACGCCCTTCGGGGTGCCCGTGGATCCGGAGGTGAAGATGACCCAGACGTCGTCCTCCAGCGTCGGCACGCGGGGAGCGGGATGAGGAGCGGGGCGGCTGGGGTCGGCGATGAGACGGTCTCCCTTGAGCACGCCTGCCACCTTCGCCTCAGAGAAGACGAGCCGCGCTCTCTCGTCGGGGTCGTCCGCGTCGACGGGCACGTAGGCCGCCCCGATCGAGATGACGGCCAGGATGCCGATATAGAGCGAGCGCTGGCCCGAGGGAATGCGCACGCCGATCTTGTCGCCCGGGCCGAGCCCGGCGGCAGTGAGCTCCTCAGCCTTGGCGAGGACCTCGGCGTGCAGCTGCTCGTAGGTGAGCGGCACCTCGCCGTCGTCGAGCGCGAGGGCCTGGGGCGCGGCGGCGACGCTTGACTCGAAGATCTCCCACACCGTCCGCGGCGCGGGGGTCAGGTCGGAGCCAGGGAACTGCGGGGCGAATGTCTGTGTCACGGGGTCAGGAGGACCTTCCCTGTCGTGGAGCGGCTGGTGAGGGCATCGTGGGCGGAACCCACGCGCTCAAGAGGATACTCGGCGGAGATGTCCACGCGGAGTTCACCGCGGCTGAGCGGGCCGAACAGCTCCGATGCGCGCCAGGCACGCTCCTCCGGCGTGGAGAGGAAGTCGGCCAGCGTGGGCCGGGTGAGCACGAGCGAGCCGAGGGCGTTGAGCCGCTGCGGGTCGAACGGGGGAACGGGCCCCGAGGCCGCCCCGAAGAGGGCCATCGTTCCGCGGCGGCGCAGGGAGGCGAGGGACTGCTCGAAGGTGCTGCGGCCCACCCCGTCGAAGACGACGTCCACGCCTCGGCCGCCGGTTTCCTCGCGGATGCGCTCGTCGAAGTCCTCGTAGTCGAGGACGACGTCGGCGCCCGCCTGACGGGCGAGCTCCTTCTTGTGCGCCGTGGAGGCCGTGGTGAAGGCGAACGCCCCTCGGGCCTTGAGCATCTGAAGGGCGATCTGCCCCACGCCGCCCGCGCCCGCATGGATGAGCACGCGGTCTCCCGGCTGGACGGTGTAGACGCTCGTCATGAGATAGTGTGCGGTGAGCCCCTGGAGGGACGCGGCGCACGCGGTGGCGAGCCCCAGGCTCTCCGGCACGGGGATGAGCGCCTCTGCCGGAGCCAGGCAGTACTGGGCATAGGCGCCGATGGCGCTCGCGGTGGTCACCCGATCCCCGATCCCGACACCGGTCACCCCAGGTCCGAGGGCGACGACGACGCCGGCTGCCTCCCCGCCGAGCACTGCCGGGTAGTCCACCGCGTAGGCCCCTGAGCGCTGATATGTCTCGATGAAGTTGACCCCGATCGCAGCGCTCTTCAGAAGTGCCTGGCCGGGACCGGGCACGGGGACGGGGCGCTCTTCGAGGCGGAAGACGCCGCTGTCACCGGCCTCACGGGCCACGGCGGCCTGCATGGTCGTCGGCACCCGGAGGGCGGCGGGGCCGTCGGGCAGGGTGGGGGATCCGTTCGCTGCGGTCACTGGATGCCTCGTTTCATCGGGGAGCGGCCTTGAGCCGAGCGGTCTCCTTGGCCTGGTTCTCATAGCGTACTGCGGGGTGCTGAGGCGGGCAGGGGGAAGCTCTCAGGGAAGTCTGCATAAATATTGCCAACCATGAATAATTTTACATACACTGGACCCATGACTATTTCAGCAGCGGTGGCGGGTGCGAGCGGATACGCGGGAGGCGAGCTGCTTCGCCTGCTCTCCGAGCACCCCGAGGTGGAGATTCGGACGGTGACCGGTGACTCGAGCTCGGGGGACCGCCTGGGGAAGCACCAGCCGCATCTGCACTCTCTGGCAGACCGGGTCATCGAGCCCACCACGAGCGCCGTGCTCTCCGGCCACGATGTGGTCTTCCTCGCCCTGCCGCACGGAGCTTCTGCCGAGATCGCGGCGTCCCTGGGCGAGGGCGTGGTGGTCATCGATGCGGGGGCGGACTTCCGCCTCGAGTCCTCGGATGACTGGGCGTCGTACTACGGCGGCGAGCATGCGGGCGCGTGGCCCTACGGGCTGCCCGAGCTTCCGCTCACCGGCGGGGGCGCTCAGCGCGAGCGGCTCGCGGGCGCTCGGCGTATCGCGGTACCTGGCTGCTATCCCACCTCTGCGCTTCTGGCTCTGGCGCCCGGGTTCGCCGCAGG
>JAGLBH010000233.1 GCA_018260285.1 Arthrobacter sp.
CCCGTGGCAGGCACCGTGCAGCGGGTTGCCCTGAGCGGGGTCTCCCAGGTGCAGGGCGGGGACCTCATCGTCGTCGTCGGCTGATTCCGAGGGGACAGGCCTTCATCCTCTGGAGGCCTGGTCTCCGCTCTCCTGGGCCCGTGCATGAGCAGAGGGGGCGCTCTGATCTCTCAGAGCGCCCCCTCTGCTCATGCGGGCGGGACGCGCCCAGACGGGCCAGGGCTCCCGGCTACTCCGGCTTCTTCCCGGAGTAGATGGACTCCACGACGTCCTGGTAGTCCGTCAGGACCTTCTCGCGCTTGATTTTGAGCGAGGGGGTCAGGTGCCCGGACTCCTCCGTGAAGTCCTGCTCCACCAGGCGGAACTCCCGGATGGACTCCGCGCGGGAGACCGTCTTGTTGGCCTCGTCGATGTACTTCTGAACCTCGGCGCGGACAGCCTCGTTCTGGCAGGCCTCTTTGACGGAGAGGCTCCCGAGCTTGTGGCGCTCGAGCCAGCCGGGGAGCGTGTCCGCGTCCAAGGTGACCAGGGCGGCGATGAACGGCTTGTTGTCCCCGAGTACGATGCACTGGGACACGAGGCTCTTGGACCGGATGACGTCCTCCATGAGACCGGGCACCACGTTCTTGCCGCCGGCCGTCACGATGATCTCCTTCTTGCGGCCTGTGATGGTGAGGTAGCCGTCCTCGCTCAGGGAGCCGAGGTCGCCCGTGTGGAACCAGCCGTCGGTGAAGGCCTCCTCCGTGAGGTCCTCCCGGTTGAGGTAGCCCTTGAACACGGCGACGCCCTTGCCGAGGATCTCGCCGTCCTCGGCGATCCGGACGGCGTTGCCGGGCAGGGGCAGCCCCACCGTGCCGATGCGGATGCCGCCCACGGTGTTCACCGTGAGGGGAGCGGTGGTCTCCGTCAGGCCATAGCCCTCGAGGATGAGGATGCCCGCGCCGGAGAAGAAGTGGCCCAGGCGCTCGCCGAGGGGGCCGCCGCCGGAGACGGCGTACTTCACGTTGCCGCCCATGGCGGTCCGCAGCTTCTTGTAGACGAGCGCGTCGAAGACGCGGTGCTGCAGGCGCAGGCCCAGGGGCACGCGTCCGGCCATGCTCGCCCGTGAGTAGGCAACGGCCGTGGCTGCGGCCTTCTCGAAGATCTTGCCCTTGCCGGCGGCCTCGGCGTTGGAGAGCGCGCTGTTGTAGACCTTCTCGAAGACGCGGGGGACCACGAGGATGAAGTTCGGCTTGTAGGAGGCCAGGTCCCCCAGGAGGTTCTTGATGTCCGGCGTGTGGGCCACGGTGGCGCCGGCGTCGACGCAGAGAACCGAGATGTACCGCGCGAAGACGTGGGCGAGGGGGAGGAACATGATCGTGCGGTGGCTCTCGCGAGCCACTTCGGGAAGAGCCTGCTTCGCGGCGGCGGAGAGCTCGACGAAGTTCCCGTGGGTCAGCTCGCACCCCTTGGGGCGTCCCGTGGTGCCGGAGGTGTAGATGATCGTCGCCACGTCCTGGAGCGAGGGCGCGCTGCGGCGGCGCTCCACGTCGTCGTCGTCCACGGCGGCCCCGGCCTCGGTGAGCTCCGTGAGCCCGTCGTCGGCCATCTGCCAGACGTGCTGAAGGCTCGGGAGGGACTCGCTCGTGGCCGCGTGCCGCACGACCGCCTCGTGGCTCGGCCCCTCGACGACGATGCCCTTGGCGGCCGAGTCCTTGAGGATCCAGGCCACCTGGCTGGGGGAGGAGGACTCGTACACGGGCACCGAGACAGCGCCGGCGTACCAGATCGCGAAGTCCATGAGAGTCCACTCGAAGCGCGTGCTGGCCATGATGGCCACGCGGTCTCCAGGCTCGATGCCCTGGGCGATGAGCCCCTTCGCATGCTCGATGACCTGGCGGCGGAAGTCAGCGGAGCTGATGTCCGTCCACTCGTCGCCCCCTCTGCGGACGGAGAAGAGCGGGTTCTCGGGGGTTCTCGTGGCCTGGTTCTCCAAGAGGGTCGTGCAGTTCCAGCTCGCAGGCGCCTCCAGGGCGAGTGCGGTGCTGGATTCTTTCTGGGATCTGACTTCCTTCATGGACACTCCTAGAGAGGGGGCGGTGCTCGGCGGCGCAGAGCATGTGACATGCTGCACACCAGTTTAGGCGGCTTTCCGACGTGAGAGCTGAACAGCCTAGACTGGGACACCTATGCGTGCTCTCGACAACACCGATTCCCACTCCTGCGATGCCATCGGCGTCGATATCGGAGGGACCAAGATCGCCGCAGGCCTCGTCTCCCCTGAGGGCGAGATCAAGCGGAAGATCGTCCTTCCGACCCCGGGGCATGATCCCCGCGTGGTCGAGGACGTCATCCGCCAGGCGGTCGAGGAGCTCTCTGCGGACACGTGCGTCACCTCGGTCGGCGTCGGCGCAGCGGGGTGGATGGACCGCACGAACTCCACTGTTCTCTTCTCGCCGCACCTCGTGTGGCGCAACGAGCCCCTGCGCGCGAATCTTGAGCGCATCCTCGGACGTCCGGTGATCGTCCTCAACGACGCCGACGCCGCGGCAGTCGCGGAGTCCCGCTTCGGTGCGGGCAAGGGGGAGCCCCGCCTCGTCGTCATCAC
>JAGLBH010000234.1 GCA_018260285.1 Arthrobacter sp.
GGCGCACGCTCTCTCACCGGATGACCCGCCTGGACCCGCTCTCGGCCTCGATCGGCTCGGGCACCGCCGCGGGCCTGCTCCTGCTGGGCGGGATGGCCTTCCACCTGCCCCTCTCCTCCACCCAGCTCTCTGCGGCAGCGCTCACCGGGGCTGCGGAGGCAAGCCCCTTCAAGCCGACGAGGTGGCGGACCGTCGGAGCAATCGTGCTCTTCTGGTGCGCCACCCCGATCGGCGCCGGCCTGCTGGGGGGCTTCGTGTACCTGGCGCTCACCCCCCTGCTCAGCGCGCTGGGCTGACGCTCAGCGCGCCGAGCAGCCGTGCAGGATGCTCAGCCCCTAGGAGGCCGAGACCACGACCTTGACCGCCTGGTTCTTCGCGGCGTTCTCGAAGAGGTCGTAGGCCTCCATGAACTGGTCCATCGTGAAGCGGTGCGTGGCCATGGCGGCCGCGTCCAGGCGACCGGAGGCCACCATGTTGAGCAGGTTCGGCACGCTGCTGCAGTCCACGAGGCCCATGGTCAGGCGCACGTTGGAGATCCACAGGTCGTTGAGCGGGAGCTCCACGGGCTTGCCGTGGACGCCCACGTTGGCGATGCTGCCGTACGGGCGCACGATCTGGGTGCACGTCGTGAAGGTCGCCGGGATGCCCACGGCCTCGATCGCCACGTCCACGCCCAGCCCGTCATGCGAGAGCGCCTTGATCTGCTCCACGGCGTCGGAGTCCGAGGCGTTGACCGTGTGGGTGGCGCCCAGCTCGCGGGCCTTGGCCAGACGGTTCTCGTCCATGTCCACGGCGATGACGCGGCCGGCGCCGCAGAGGTTGGCCGTCATGATGGAGCCGAGGCCCACGGGGCCCGCGCCGACGACCGCCACGGTGTCCCCCGGCTTGGTGCTGCCGTTGAGGATGCCGATCTCGAAGCCGGTGGGCAGGGCGTCCGTGAGGAAGAGCACCTGCTCGTCGCTGAGGCCCTCGGGGACCTTGTGGACGCTCGTCTCCGCGTAGGGGATGCGCACGTACTCGGCCTGGGTGCCGTCGATGAGGTGGCCGAAGATCCAGCCGACGCCGCCCACCGTCTGGCAGTGGGAGGGCTGGTTCTTCTTGCAGTAGGAGCACTTGCCGCAGTTCGTGATGGCCGGGATGATGATCCGGTCCCCGACGCTCAGGGTGGTGACCGCCGAGCCGACCTCGGTGATGGTGCCCACCGCCTCGTGGCCCAGAATGCGGCCCTTCTCCACGGCGGGGACGTCCCCCTTGAGAATGTGGAGGTCCGTGCCGCAGATCGTGGTGGTGTCCACCTTGGCGATCACATCGGTGGGGTCTTGCAGAGTGGGGTTGGGAACGTCTTCCCAGGATTTCTGGCCGGGACCGTGATAGACGACGGCTTTCATCTTCTTCTCCTCAGAAGTGAAGGGATGGCCCGGCTCAGGATCAAACCGAGCTCGTCTTAATTATATGACGCGAGTCTCACTCCCACCAGGGGTGAGCGCCCCCGGTTTTCGCCGCCAGCCGCCACCCCAAGGGCTTGCAAACCCACAGAAACCCATATATATTCAACCAAACACACATGTGACGCCGCTCTCACGCGGACGGCGCCGCAGCCTTCCCCCCACCCCAGCGCAAGGGCGTCTCTTGATCCTCACCGTCACCGTGAATCCGAGCATCGACAAGACCGTCGAGCTCGCCGGTCCGCTCGCCCCCGGAGAGGTCCAGCGGGCCCTCCGCGCCACGGCCCAGCCCGGCGGCAAGGGCATCAACGTCTCCACCGCGGTCTTCGCCGCAGGCCAGCGCACCGTGGCCCTCTTCCCCGCCCGCCTCGAGGACCCCCTCCTGAGCATGCTCTCCCCCACGGGCCTGCCGACCGTCGCCTCCCCCAGCCCCGGGGCCGTCCGCACGAACACGGCCATCGTCTCCCCCGACGGGCAGACGACGAAGGTCAACGAGCCGGGCCCGGACCTCGCCGACGAGCACCTGACGCTCCTCCTCGACCTCATCACGGAGCACGCCCAGGAGGCCGACTGGCTCGTCCTCGCCGGCAGCCTTCCCCCCTCCGCGCCGGCGGACCTGTACCCGCGCATCATCCGCGAGGTCCGCTCCCGGCTCGGCGCCCACGCGCCCCTCGTCGCCCTGGACACCTCGGACGCGCCCCTCACCGCCGCGCTGGACCCGGCGCTCGACGCCGCAAGCCTGCCTGACCTCATCAAGCCCAACGGCCACGAGCTGGCTGAACTCATCGCGGCCTCCGGCGTCGTCCCCGAGGGCAGCCCGGGGAGCGCGCGCCCGGCCGTCTCTGGCGACGCGATCGAATCCTCCCCGGAGACGGCGGCGGCGCTGGCCTCGGCGTTCGTCGAGCGAGGGATCGGCGCCGTGCTGGCGACGCTCGGAGGGGGCGGAGCCGTGCTTGTGACCCCCGAAGGCGCCTGGCACGCCGTGCACGCCCCGATCGCGGTGAAGTCCACCGTGGGCGCGGGCGACTCGAGCCTCGCCGGATACCTCCTCGCAGCCGGCGAGGGGCTCGCAGCCCCGGAGAGGCTGACCCGCGCGGTGGCCTACGGGTCCGCCGCCGCGAGCCTTCCCGGCACCACCATT
>JAGLBH010000235.1 GCA_018260285.1 Arthrobacter sp.
GCGCATGTGGACGGCCGCGGAATCGCGATCGCCCAGCAGGCCGGCGGCGCGGTCATCAACGCAGACCGCATGTGGCACTACGTCGAGGGCGTCAGGAACTGGGACCCCGTCTGGGCAGAGCACGGCATCCGCATTCTCCCGGGCCCCAGCTCCCTCTGGCTGGACGCGACGGGCACGCGCCTCCCCGCGCCGCTCTTCCCCGGGTTCGACACCCTCGGAACCCTCGAGCACCTGCGCGCCACGGGGCACGACCACTCGTGGTTCATCCTCACCCCCAAGATCATCGGCAAGGAGTTCGCCCTCTCCGGCCAGGAGCAGAACCCGGACCTCACGGGCCGGTCCGTGCGCGGCGTGATCGGCCGGGCGGCGCAGAGCATCCCCGGCCCGGTCCGGGCCTTCCTCGAGAAGGGCGAGGACTTCGTCCGCGCGGACACCGTCGAGGAGCTCGTCGAGAAGATGAACGCCCTCCACGGGGAGCCGCTTCTCGACCCCGAGCGTGTGAGCCGGGAGATTGCCGCGCGCGACAGCCAGATCGCCAACCCCTTCTCCAAGGACCTCCAGATCACGGCCCTCCGCGGCGCCCGCGCCTACGCCGGCGATAGGCTCATCCGCACCGCGGCACCCCACCGCCTCACGGACCCCACAGCGGGCGGGCTGATCGCCGTCAAGCTCCACATCCTCACGCGCAAGACCCTCGGAGGGCTTCACACCACCCTGGACTCACAGGTGATGGACGACGCCGGAAACCCCATCACAGGCCTCTATGCCGCGGGGGAGGCGGCCGGCTTCGGCGGAGGCGGCTACCACGGGTACCGCTCCCTCGAGGGGACCTTCCTCGGCGGGTGCCTCTTCAGCGGCCTCAGGGCAGGGCAGGCGATCGCCGGAGAGGGCGCTCCCGCAGAGACCGCCGGGGCAGCCCCGAAGGCGCCGTCGGCCTGACCCCAAATCCCCGAGGGGCCGACTAGTCTCTATAGGTATGAGCCTCGCAATTGATCTGAACAGTGATGTGGGAGAGTCCTTCGGCCGCTGGACCCTGGGGGACGACCGGGCCATTATGGAGTCCGTCTCCAGCATCAACGTGGCCTGCGGCTTCCACGCGGGGGATCCCAGCGTCATGCGCGCCACGTGCCGCGCGGCGGCGGAGCAGGGCGTGACGATCGGCGCCCACCCGGCGTACCGGGACCTCGCGGGCTTCGGCCGCCGGTTCATCGACGCGGACCCGGCTGAGCTGGCCGCCGACGTCGTCTACCAGATCGGCGCCCTCCAGGCCGTGGCCAAGGCCGCGGGCACCCGCGTGGCCTACGTCAAGCCGCACGGGGCGCTCTACAACGCGATCGTGCACCATGAGAAGCAGGCCGCCGCCGTCGTCGAGGCCGTGGCGGACATCGACCCGACCCTGCCGATCCTCACCCTTCCCCACTCGGCCGTGCTCCGCGCCGCCGAGAAGCGCGGCATCCCCACGGCCATCGAGGCCTTCGCGGACCGCGCCTACACCCCGGACGGCTCGCTCGTCTCCCGGACGCAGCCCGGCGCCGTGCTCCGCGAGGACCAGGTCCAGGAGCACGTGGCCCGCATCGCCGAGGGACACATCAAGGCGATCGACGGGACGATCCTGGACGTCGCAGCGGACAGCATCTGCGTGCACGGCGACTCCCCGGGCGCCGTCGCCATGGCGGCCGCCGTGCGCCAGACCCTCATCGACAACGGCGTGACCATCAGGAGCTTCGCATGAGCACTCTCCCCGCAGCAGCCCAGCCCACGGCGCCCACGGGCTACCGGATCTCCTCCCGCAGGGCCGTGCTCTTCGAGTTCGCGGACCTGGAGTCCGTGGTCACCGCCCAGGCGGACCTCGCAGAGAACCCCGTGCCCGGCCAGGTGGAGCTCGTGGCGGCCGCCCGCACGCTGCTCCTCGAGGTGGACGCGGCCGAGAAGCTCAGGCCGGCCATCGAGAACGTCCTCGCGCGGCCCGTCGTCATGAGGGACGCGGCCGAGGGCAAGCTCGTGACCATCGAGACGGTGTACGACGGCGAAGACCTGGAGGCCGTGGCGCGCCTGGCCGGCCTGGCCGAAGACCCCGCCGCCGCCAAGGAGGCCGTCATCACGGCCCACACCGGCATCGAGTGGAACGCGGCCTTCGGCGGGTTCGCCCCCGGGTTCGCCTACCTCACCAGCCCGGACGGCCGCCTGGCCGTGCCCCGCCTGGACAGCCCCCGCACCACGGTGCCGGCCGGCTCGGTGGCGCTCGCGGACGGCTTCTCCGCCATCTACCCGCGCTCCAGCCCGGGCGGCTGGCAGCTCATCGGCCACACGAAGGCCAAGCTGTGGGACGTCACCAAGGAGACGCCCGCCCTCATCCAGCCGGGCGACCGCGTGCAGTTCAAGGCCGTGCGCGAGCAGATCAGCCTGCCCCCGTTCAAGCTGCCGAGCTTCATCCGTGCGGCCAACCACCTCGAGATCAGGGATCCGGGCATTTTCGCCACGATGCAGGACCTCGGCCGGCCGGGCCACGCGAACATCGGCGTGACGCGCTCGGGGGCCGTGGATCGCACCGCCCTGCGCCGGGCCAACCAGCT
>JAGLBH010000236.1 GCA_018260285.1 Arthrobacter sp.
GCTGGACGCGGGCGCCGTCGTCGCCCTGGCCTCCAACTGCAACCCGGGGACGAGCTACACGACGAGCATGAGCTTCTGCGTCGGCACCGCTGTGCTGCAGATGAGGCTCTCCCTCGAGGAGGCGCTGGAGGCCGCGACCCTCGGGGGAGCGACGGCGCTGCGCCGCTCCGACGTGGGCCGGATTGTCCCCGGGGCCCGTGCCGACCTGCACATCCTGGACGCCCCGGCGGCCATCCACCTCGCCTACCGCCCCGGTATGCCGATGACCTGGGGCACTGTGCGGCGAGGAAATCGTGTGGCATGAGTGGTCGGCCTGAGGTGTTGACAAAGGCGTGTATCGCATGTGGCGCTGAGGGCCCATTCACTAGAGCGCACCTTGTCGCTAAGAGACTGCATAAATATTTTGTGAATTCACCAGGAGGGTTTTCTCAGATTCGATCTGATCGCCGGGCTGAAGTCAGCCTAAGGCATCGGAACGACTCACTTCTGAATCGGACTGTTCGAAATCTGTGCGAAGAGTGTAATTCTGTGCGAATGCATTCGCTGGAAAAGGATGTTGATGAGATCCTTGCAAAAAATTCTGCGGGGAAGTTGGAAATAGTTAGTTCCGATGAGTGTAGGTCATTGGCCAGGTGGTCGATGTGGGTAATTGCGCTTCGCTTGTCACTGAATGACAACATGGCGTGGCAACCACGTCCTGAACTAGTCTTCGATGGCCATGAAAGCCAGGGGTCCATTGAGCAATGGTCGTTGTCGATAGCTAGAACCTGGGGGGCTCCTGCAGGGTTGCGGGCAGGTTTTGTGTCACCGAGGCTTGGTGATGGCTGGGCTGGATCTATTCCAATTAGAGGCCTTCAGATAACTCTTGCCTATCGGTGTCCTGAAGTTTTACTTTCCCCCGGGCATAAGTTTCTTGATCCCCGTCGCCAAATCTGTACTCCTGGGTCGGCAGGCTTGAGCATAAGGGGCATGCGGTTTGATCCTGCTTTGCTTCAGTGTCAGGTTTCTATTTTGACCGGAGCACCAAATTTTATTGATAATTCATTCAGTGAAATTCACAGAAAAGAAAGAAGATTAGAATGAGCACTCCCCAGAGCGTCACCCTCTCGACGAGCGGCGTGACCGCAGCGGACGTCGTCGCCGTCGCCCGCCACGACGCGAAGATCACCCTGGCGCCCGAGGCGCGGGAGAAGATCCAGTCGGTCCGCGAGCACATCGACACGCTCGCCGCATCCGAGACTCCGGCCTACGGCATCTCCACGGGCTTCGGCGCGCTGGCCAACACGTCCATCCCGGTGGAGAAGCGGGCGCAGCTGCAGAAGTCGCTCATCCGCTCCCACGCGGCAGGCACGGGGCCGGTCGTCGAGCGCGAGGTCGTGCGCGCCCTCATGTTCCTGCGTCTCAAGACCCTGGCCTCCGGCCACACGGGCGTTCGCCCCGAGACGGTCGAGGCGTTCGTGGGCCTGCTCAACGCCGGCATCACGCCGATCGTCCACGAGTACGGCTCCCTCGGCTGCTCGGGCGACCTTGCGCCGCTCTCCCACTGTGCGCTCGTGCTCATGGGCGAGGGCCGCGCCACCGGGCCCGACGGCGAAGAGCGCCCCGTGCCGGAGCTGCTGGCCGACGCCGGCCTGGCCCCGGTGGAGCTGCGCGAGAAGGAGGGCCTGGCCCTCATCAACGGCACCGACGGCATGCTGGGCCAGCTCATCATGGCCCTGGCCGACCTGCAGGAGCTCGTCAAGGTCTCTGACGTGACGGCGGCCCTCGTGGTCGAGGCGCTCCGCGGCACGGACGGCCCCTTCGCCCCCGAGCTCCACGGCCCGCTCCGCCCGCACCCGGGCCAGGCCGACTCCGCCGCGAACATCTACGCCGTGCTGCAGAACTCGGACCTCGTGGCCTCCCACAAGAAGGCCTTCGGCCGTGTGCAGGACGCCTACTCCCTCCGCTGCGCCCCGCAGGTCGCCGGCGGTCTCCGCGACACGATGGCCTACGTGACCGAGGTGGCTCGCCGCGAGCTGGCCGCCGCCGTCGACAACCCCGTGGTCCTCGATGACGGCCAGGTCCGCTCCAACGGCAACTTCCACGGCGCACCCGTGGCCTACGTCCTCGACTTCCTCGCGATCCCCGTGGCGGACCTCGCCTCGATGGCCGAGCGCCGCACGGACCGCCTCCTCGACCCGGCCCGCTCCCACGGCCTGCCGCCGTTCCTCGCGGAGGACCCGGGCACGGACTCCGGCCTCATGATCGCGCAGTACACGCAGGCCGGCCTCGTGGCGGAGATGAAGCGCCTCGCGGTCCCGGCTTCGGTGGACTCCATCCCCCGGGTCCTCGCGATCGAGCTCCTCGCGGCCACGCGGGCCATCGACTTCCGCGGGATCGACGCCGGCGCTGCCCGCGACGGCTCCGACGCCCTGCCGCAGAGCGGCGGCGCTGGGTCTGTTGACGGCACCCCGCTGCCCGCAGCCGCCCCCGGCCCCGTGGCAGCCGCTGTCATCAAGGGCCTGCGCGGCACGGTGCCCGGCCCGGGCGAGGACCGGTTCATGGCTCCGGACATCGCCGGGTGCG
>JAGLBH010000237.1 GCA_018260285.1 Arthrobacter sp.
GCGGAGACCGCTGGGGCGATGAGACCCGCGGCCGTCGTGAGGGCCACTGTGGCGGAGCCCTGAGCGATGCGCAGGATGGCGGCGATGAGGAAGCCAGCGAAGATCAGCGGCACGCCGAGGCCCTCGAGGGAGTTCTTGAGCGCGTCCCCGATCCCGGAGGCGCGGAGCACCCCGCCGAACATTCCGCCGGCCCCGGTGATGAGGACGACCGAGCAGATGGGCCCCAGGGCCGATTCGAACGTCTCCTGGACCCAGGCGCGGTCCTTCCCGCGGCGAAGAGCCAGGGCGTACATGGCGACGAGCAGGGTGATGAGCAGCGCGACCGGGGTCTCCCCGAGCACGATCAGCCCCTGATACCAGCCGGCGCCGGACACGGTCTTGTCCACGGCCCCTGACTTGGCGAGGGTGGAGAGGCCCGTGTTGAGGAAGATGAGCACGAGGGGGAGGAGCAGCAGGGCCAGAACCGTTCTGAAGGCGGGGGGATTCTCCTCCGCCTCCTCGGAGGCCTCGCCCAGCAGTCCGGGGACGTCCAGGTGAAGACGACGTCCCATGGCCAGGCCGTACAGGTAGGAGGTGACATACCAGGTGGGCAGGGCCACGAGCAGGCCGACCCCGATGACGATGCCCACGTTCGCGTTGAAGAGGGCTGAGGCGGCCACGGGGCCCGGGTGAGGCGGGACGAAGATGTGCATCACGCTGAACGCGCCCGCTGCGGGAAGCCCGTAGAGGAGAACGGAGCCCTTGAGGCGCCGGGCCACCTGGAAGATGATCGGCAGCATGACCACGAGGCCCGCATCGAAGAAGATGGGGAAGCCCATGAGCAGGCTCGCGATGCCCAGGGCCAGCGGCGCGCGCTTCTCGCCGAATGCGGCGATGAGGCGGTCGGCCAGCGCCTTGGCCCCTCCGGTCACCTCGATGATCCGGCCCAGCATGGCCCCGAGCCCAACAAGCAGGGCCACGCTTCCGAGAGTGCTGCCGAAGGACCCCACGATGGTGGGCACAACGCTTTTCGTGGGGATCCCCGTGGCGAAGGCCGTGAGGAGCGAGACGATGATGAGGGCGAGCAGCGCGTGCACGCGGGCATAGATCACGAGGCCCAGGAGAACCAGCACGGCTCCCAGGGCGATGAGCAAGAGGGGCGTGGCCCCCAGGGTCTGGGTCCATCCGTCGACAGTCATGGGGTGTCTCCTGCAGCGGTCGGGTTGAGGGCATCCTGCAGCACGGCGGCGGCGATGAGCTCCGGCTCGCCGGTGATCGTGTAGGTGTGACCGGCCTCGTCAGGGGCCAGCTCTTCGAGGGCCCCCAACTGGGACGGGAGGAGGGACACGGGCATGAAGTGCCCCGTGCGATGAGTGATCCGCTCGGCGATGACCTCCGCCGAGCCGGAAAGGTGTGCGAAGAACACGGTTCCGCTCGCGCTCCGCAGGATGTCTCTGTAGGAGCGCTTGAGGGCCGAGCAGGTGATCACGGTGCTGCGGCCGGCGTCGCTCTCCCGGGTCATCCACTCCGCAAGTCGTGCGAGCCAGGGGGCGCGGTCGTCGTCGTCGAGGGGAATGCCCGCCCGCATCTTCTCCACGTTGGCGGCGGGGTGGAAGTCGTCCGCCTCGGCGAAGGAGCGTCCGGTCAGGTCGCGGAGGGCAGTGGCCACGGTGGTCTTCCCTGTTCCTGAGACGCCCATGACCACGATGTGCGTGGCCGGGCCTGGTGGGGTCATGGGGTGCCTCCTGGAGAATGGGTGGTCATCAGCTGGGGTCAAAGGTAACACCAATAATGGGATCTGCGCCACACCCGCGCCGGTTTCGCTCGTCTGCGGGAGAAGGCCATACTGTCCGGGTGAGCGAAACAGCAGTGTCAGCAGGGTTGACCCGCATCTACGGGTGCCGCATTCTCTGGGGAGAGTGGCGGCCGGGCCATCGGTTCACCCTGGATGACCTCATGGCCGAGAGCGGCAAGAGCCGGACCGTCGTCCGCGAGGTCATGCGCGAGCTTCAGGGGCTGGGCCTCATCGCGGCCCGCCGGCGCGTGGGGCTCGAGGTTCTTCCCGAGCGCCGCTGGAACGTCTTCGACCCGCGCGTGGTCCGCTGGCAGCTCGAGGGGCCGCGGAGCAGGGAGCAGTACGGGGCGCTCATGGAGATGCGCCGAGCGGTGGAGCCCGTGGCGGGGGAGCTTGCCGCCCAGCGGGCCACGCCAGAGGAGCGGGCTGAGCTCTGCGCGCTTGCGGGCCGCATGCGCATCGAGGGCGACGCCGGCCGCCTCGACTCCTTCCTGACCCTGGACATCGCCTTTCACCAGCTCATCCTCGCCTCGTCCGGGAATGCGCTCTTCAGGGCGCTCGGGTCCGATGTTGGAGAGGTGCTCGTCGGCCGCACCGCTCAGGGGCGCATGCCGGAGCGTCCGCGCGCCGAGGCCCTCGATCTCCATGAGGCTGCGGCTCTCGCCATTTCCCAGGGGGACGACGCCGGGGCCCGCCTGGCTCTGACTGCTCTCTTGGACGAGGCGGCCAGCGGGGTGGAGGACAGCTGGG
>JAGLBH010000238.1 GCA_018260285.1 Arthrobacter sp.
CAGAACAGCCCCGGCACTGGGATGAGTGCCGGGGCTGTTCAGCCTCTCAGAGAGAGCGAGCGCAGATTACCTGCGCGCGGGGGTCACCTGGATGACCGCCGGGCGAGGGAGCTTCTGGCCCTCGTACGGGAAGGACGACTCCTGCTTGGTCCACTTTCCGTCCTCGCCCGGGTGCTGCACGGCGACAATCACCCAGCCGTCGAGGGAGCTGACGATCGGACCACAGGTCTCTGCCTGATTGGGCACGGCGAGGAACTGGGTCACGTGTCCGCGGCCGTGTCCGCTCAGCGGCACCCGGAACAGGCCGTCGGCGTAGCCGATGGTGCTCGGCGCGCCGTCGGTCGCAATCCAGAGGTTCCCGGCCTGATCGAAGGTGATGTTGTCCGGGCAGGAGATCGGCGAGACGCGATCCTTCGGGAAGCCGGAGAAGTAGGTCGAGGTGTCCTTCGCAGGATCGCCGGCCACGAGGAGGAGGTTCCAGCGGAACGTCTCCGAAGTCTGGTGTCCGGTTTCGGTGATCTCCACGATGTGGCCGTCGCGGTTCTTGGCGCGCGGGTTGACCTCGTCGGCCTCCGTGCGCTTCGTGTTGTTCGTGCAGACCACGTAGACCTTGCCCGTGGCGAGGTTCGGCTGGACGTCCTCGCAGCGGTCCATCTTCGTGGGGCCGACCAGGTCGGCTGCCAGGCGCGTGTAGACCGCCACCTGATCCGCCGTCATGCCGGGAACCATGGACTTGCCGTCCTTGATGAGCGGAAGCCACACGCCCGTGCCGTCGAAGGAGCCGTCGGTCGGGAGCTTGCCCGTGCCGTCGATCTCCGCAGCCGGGGAGTCGCCCGTGAACTTGGCCACGTAGAGATCGCCCTCGGAGAGGAGCGTCATGTTGTGGGCGCGGTCGTTCGGGCGGTACGTGCCCTTGGAGACGAACTTGTAGAGGTAGTCGAAGCGCTCGTCGTCGCCCGAGTAGGCCACCGCCTTGCCGTTGGCGGCGATGATGACGTTCGCGCCCTCATGCTTGAAGCGGCCCAGGGCGGTGTGCTTCTTCGGAGTGCTCGTGGGGTCGAACGGATCGACCTCGACAATCCAGCCGAACCGGTTCACCTCGTTCTCGTAGCCGGCGTTCTTGCCGGAGAAGCGCGGCAGGTCCTTCTCCCAGCCGCGCACCGTGGGCTCCGTGGTGATGCCGTAGCGCTTGTTCTCCTTCGAGTCATCCTTCGCCTGGAAGTACCCGTTGAAGTTCTCCTCGCCGGAGAGCAGCGTGCCCCACGGGGTCAGGCCGCCGGAGCAGTTGGCCAGGGTGCCGAGCACCCAGCGGCCCTCGGGGTCGTCCTTCGTCGTGACGAGCGGGCTGCCTGCAGCGGGACCCGTCAGCTCGTACTTCGTGTCGAGGAGGAATCGGCGGTTGCGGCGCGCGCCCTTGACGTAGCGCCACGGGCTGTGCGGGTTGTCGCGGCGGACCTCCACCACGGTGAGGCCGTGGGCGTTCCGGCTGACAGCGCGCTGGGTGGCGGCGTCCATCGTCGGCGGGAACATGATGGCTTCGTTCGTGTACTCGTGGTTGACGAACATCAGGCCGCCGCGGCGCCCGGGGACCTCGCAGTCCATGACGATCTCGGTGTAGTCGTTGTTGTAGCCGAACTGGAGGGCCTGCGACTCGGGGGTCTGCTTCTCCGGGTCGAACGCCGGGGAGTTCGCGAAGAGGGGGTCGCCCCAGCGGATGATCGGCTTCCAGGTGTAGCCCTGCGGAACCGTCACGGCGTCCACCGTGCGCTCCACCGGCGCGATCGGGGAGAACCTGAGGCGCTGGTCGCCCGTCACCGGGAGGCGGGAGGAGCCGTGCCCGCCGGGCTTGCCGACCGCTGCAGAGGCATCCGTCGTGTCCAGGGTGATCGCTGCTCCGAAGACGGCTGCGGCGCCGAGAGCGGCGCGTCGAGAGACCTGAGCATTGACGATGTCGCGGAAGTACCCGTTGGAGGAGGTGTTGCACACCTCGCCCGCACAGGCGTTGTCGCACTTGAGGGCACAGGTGACAGGCGAGCGCTTGCCTGAGGTGTGGCCGAGCATAGGCAGGAAACGGGGGGTGTTCACAGGTTCTCCCTTGTCAAGCTGTTGAGACTGAGTCCTCTGATCCTCTCCCCGGCGTTTGGCCGCCGACTGTCATTGCTATGAATTCCCTGTGAACCCTTGCTGAAGAAGGGACGCCATCTCGCCGGCCCGCCCCTGATCGACCAGCACCTCCACCACGCTGACCCCCTCGACCGGGGCGTCCAGAGCAGCGAAGAGCTCTTCAGCCGTCCCGGCAAGCGTGTGCCGCACCCCGTAGCCTGCGCAGAGAGAGGCCAGCTCCGCCCGGTGGGGCGTCCCGAAGAAGCGCTCCACCGCAGGGGCCGCCCCCGCTGCGCCCCGGCCCACGGCCCCGTGCTCGAGCAGCCCGAAGATGCGGCCTCCCCGGTCGTTGAGCACGACGATCTGCAGGTCCGGCCGAGGCTCACCCGGCGGGGTGAGCAGGGCCCCGGCGTCGTG
>JAGLBH010000239.1 GCA_018260285.1 Arthrobacter sp.
GCTTCAGTGGGCGAATCCTGCTGCTAAGCTCAACGAGATTCTTACGGGGGTTGTTGCGCCGACCCTCTGACACCGCCGCGTTCAAAACGCCGCCTTCTCTCGGCTGAGTGCTGAGTGCTGAGCGTTGGCTGCTGGAATCTGAGGCCTGAGCGCAGTGAAGACATGCGTCCCGCGCATGAAAAGGCCCCCATCATCGGCGAACCGATGTGGGGGCCTCCACACAAAAGACTGACGTGCTTAGAGCGCTGCAACCTTCTTGGAGATTGCCGACTTGCGGTTGGCAGCCTGGTTGCGGTGGATAACACCCTTGCTGGCAGCCTTGTCAAGCTTCTTGGCGGCGAGGTGAAGAGCCGCAGTGGCCTTCTCCTTGTCAGCAGCCTCGATCGCCTTGTTGACGTTGTTCACAACCGTCTTGAGCTCGCTCTTGACGGCGGCATTGCGCTGACGAGCCTTCTCGTTCGTCAGGATGCGCTTCTTCTGGGACTTGATGTTTGCCACTTGTACTCTTTCGGTAAATCGAAACAGGGGTCGGTGAGGGTGTCCCATCCTGACAAAGACTGAGCGGCGTGGGGCACCGTATTGATCGTCGGATGGGGTGCCCGTCGACCTGCGCGGACACACAGCTCACAAGTTTAGCAGGATTCTGCCGCATTCTCTGGGACGAAGGTGAACCTGCCGTGTCGCAGGGGAGGCCAGCCGGGGAAAACCGGCCAATCCGAGCTCACTTCATGGGATAATCGTGTATTACCCTGTGCCCCTCTCAACGCTAGGAACCACTCACTCGTGTCGCCCCAGGCCAAAAACGCGTACCAGCCAGCGCAGACGCCCGCTGATGTGATCCGCAATTTCTGCATCATCGCCCACATTGACCACGGCAAGTCCACGCTCGCGGACCGCATGCTGCAGTACACGGGCGTCGTCCAGCCGCGTGACGCCAAGGCCCAGTACCTGGACCGCATGGACATCGAGCGAGAGCGCGGCATCACGATCAAGTCCCAGGCTGTCCGCATGCCGTGGGAGGCCGAGGGCAAGACCTACGCGCTCAACATGATCGACACGCCGGGCCACGTGGACTTCACCTACGAGGTCTCCCGCTCCCTCGCCGCGTGCGAGGGCGCCGTCCTGCTGGTGGACGCGGCCCAGGGCATCGAGGCCCAGACGCTCGCGAACCTCTATCTCGCGATGGAGAACGAGCTGACGATCATCCCCGTCCTCAACAAGATCGACCTCCCGGCGGCGCAGCCGGAGAAGTACGCGGAGGAGATCGCCTCCCTCATCGGCGGAGATCCCGAGGACGTCCTCCGCGTCTCGGGCAAGACAGGCGCCGGCGTCGAGATCCTCCTGGACAAGATCGTCCGGGACATTCCCGCGCCCGTCGGCGACCCCGACGCCCCGGCTCGTGCCATGATCTTCGACTCCGTCTACGACACGTACCGCGGCGTGGTCACCTACGTCCGCGTGGTCGACGGCAAGCTGCACCCGCGCGAGCGCATCCAGATGATGTCCACCCGGGCAACCCACGAGCTGCTGGAGATCGGCGTCATCTCGCCTGAGCCGGTTGTCACCAAGGGCCTGGGCGTCGGCGAGGTCGGCTACATCATCACCGGCGTCAAGGACGTCCGCCAGTCCAAGGTGGGCGACACGATCACGAACGAGGCCAAGCCGGCCACGCACTCGCTCTCCGGCTACGAGGACCCGAAGCCGATGGTATTCTCCGGTCTCTACCCCCTGGACGGCACGGACTACCCCGTGCTGCGCGACGCCCTCGACAAGCTCAAGCTCAACGACGCCGCCCTCGTGTACGAGCCGGAGACCTCCGCCGCCCTCGGGTTCGGCTTCCGCGTCGGCTTCCTGGGCCTCCTCCACCTCGAGATCGTCCGCGAGCGCCTGGAGCGCGAGTTCAACCTGGACCTCATCTCCACCGCGCCCAACGTGGTCTACGAGGTGAAGCTTGAGGACAAGTCGACCGTCGTCGTCACAAACCCCTCGGAGTTCCCGAGCGGCAAGGTGCTGGAGATCAAGGAGCCGATGGTCTCCGCGACGGTGCTCGCCCCGAACGAGTTCGTCGGCGCGATCATGGAGCTGTGCCAGTCCCGCCGAGGCATCCTCAAGGGCATGGACTACCTCTCCGAGGAGCGGGTGGAGATCCGCTACCGCCTGCCGCTCGCCGAGATCGTCTTCGACTTCTTCGACGTCCTCAAGTCCAAGACGCGCGGGTACGCCTCGCTCGACTGGAAGGCCGACGGCGACCAGGTGGCGGACCTCGTCAAGGTGGACATCCTCCTCCAGGGCGAGCAGGTGGACGCCTTCTCCGCGATCACCCACAAGGACAAGGCCTACGCGTACGGCGTCATGATCACGGGCAAGCTGCGCGAGCTCATTCCGCGGCAGCAGTTCGAGGTGCCGATCCAGGCCGCCATCGGCTCCCGCATCATCGCCCGCGAGAGCATCCGAGCCATCCGCAAGGACGTCCTCGCCAAGTG
>JAGLBH010000023.1 GCA_018260285.1 Arthrobacter sp.
CCCACGGGCCCGGGCCACACGGTCCGCCGCGAGTTCGAGGCAGGCCGCGGCGTGCCCGCGCTCATCGCCATCGAGAAGGACGCCTCGGGCAAGGCCCGCGACCTCGCCCTGGCCTACGCCAAGGGCCTCGGCGGCACGCGCGCCGGCGTCATCGAGACGACCTTCACCGAAGAGACCGAGACGGACCTCTTCGGCGAGCAGGCTGTCCTCTGCGGCGGCGTCTCGCAGCTCGTCCAGTACGGCTTCGAGACCCTCACCGAAGCCGGCTACAAGCCGGAGATCGCCTACTTCGAGGTGCTCCACGAGCTCAAGCTCATCGTCGACCTCATGGTCGAGGGCGGCATCGCCAAGCAGCGCTGGTCGGTCTCCGACACGGCCGAGTACGGCGACTATGTCTCCGGCCCCCGCGTCATCGACCCGAGCGTCAAGGAGAACATGAAGGAGGTCCTCGCGGACATCCAGAACGGCGCCTTCGCCACGCGCTTCATCGAAGACCAGGACAACGGCCGCAAGGAGTTCCTCGAGCTCCGCGCCAAGGGCGAGGCCCACCCGATCGAGAAGACCGGCCAGGAGCTCCGCGGCCTCTTCTCCTGGCTCAAGGCGAATGACGACTACACCGAGGGCAGCGTCGAGCGCTAATCGCTCGCCAGCCCGTCTGCTCGAGTGCTGAATCAGCCCGACGGACGACAATGAGGTCGCCGTCGAACCCCGCACCGCATGGATGTCTCATGCGCGGGGATCGACGGCGGCCTTTTTTCACCCCGAGAACCCGAAGGACTCACCCATGACCGCTCCCAAGCCCGTTGTTCTTCTCGCCGAAGAGCTCAGCCCCGCCACGGTCGAAGCCCTCGGCCCAGACTTCGAGATCCGCACGACCGACGGCGCAGACCGCACGGCCCTGCTCCGCGACATCGCGGACGCCGACGCCGTCCTCGTCCGCTCCGCCACCCAGATCGACGCCGAGGCCCTTGCGGCCGCGCGCAGCCTCAAGGTGGTGGCCCGCGCCGGCGTGGGCCTGGACAACGTGGACGTCCCCGCCGCCACCGCCGCCGGCGTCATGGTGGTCAACGCGCCCACCTCCAACATCATCTCCGCAGCAGAGCTGACCTGCGGCCACATCCTGAGCCTGGCCCGCCGCATCCCGGCGGCCCACGCCTCACTCACCTCGGGGCAGTGGAAGCGCTCGTCCTTCACCGGCGTGGAGCTCAACGAGAAGACCCTGGGCGTCATCGGCCTGGGACGGATCGGGGCGCTTGTCACGGAGCGGATGAAGGCCTTCGGGATGAAGGTCGTCGCGTTCGACCCGCACGTCACGGCGGCCCGCGCGGGCCAGCTGGGCGTGACGCTCACGAGCCTCGACGAGCTTCTCGAGCAGTCGGACTTCATCACCATCCACATGCCGAAGACCCCGGAGACCGTCGGGATGCTCGGCGAGGCCCAGTTCAAGCGCATGAAGCCCACCGCCTACGTGATCAACGTGGCCCGCGGCGGGCTCATCGACGAGGCCGCCCTCCACGCGGCGCTCGAGGCCGGCGAGATCGCGGGCGCGGGCATCGACGTCTTCGCGAAGGAGCCCAGCACGGACCTTCCCTTCTTCGGCCACCCGAACACGGTGGTCACCCCGCACCTCGGCGCCTCGACGGACGAGGCCCAGGAGAAGGCGGGCATCGCCGTCGCCCGCTCGGTGCGCCTCGCCCTCGCGGGCGAGCTCGTGCCGGACGCCGTCAACGTGGCCGGGGGAGTGATCCACGAGGATGTGCGCCCCGGGATCGACCTGGCTGAGCGCCTCGGGCGGGTCTTCACGGCCCTGGCCCACGGCTCGGTCACGCAGATCGACGTCGAGGTGGCCGGCGAGGTGGCCGACAAGGACGTCACAGTCCTCGAGCTCTCCGCGCTCAAGGGAATCTTCCGTGACATCGTCTCGGAGCACGTGAGCTACGTGAACGCCCCCGTCATCGCGGAGGGCCGCGGGATCGACGTGCGCCTGAGCACGACGACGAAGAGCGAGGACTACCGCAACGTCACCTCGATCACGGGCACGGTTCAGGACGGCACCCGCTACACGGTGCGCGGCACGGTCTCCGGGCCGAAGCTGCAGCAGAAGCTCGTGGGCATCAACGAGTACGACCTCGAGATCGCGCTGACGGACCACCTCGTGGTGCTGCGGTACGCGGACCGCCCGGGCATCATCGGGACCATCGGCCGCCTCCTCGGGGAGAACGGCGTCAACATCGGCGGCATGCAGGTGGGCCGCCGGGCCGAGGGCGACAGCGCCCTGGCCGTCCTCGCGGTGGACACAGTGCTCCCCGAGGGGCTGGGCGCTGCGCTCGCCGAGGCGACCGGCGCAGACCTCATCCGCGAGGTGAACCTCCAGGACTGATCCCTCTGGCCTCTGGGCAGCGCTGAGCTGCGAGAGAACGCCCTGGGCGGGCACGGATGGGCGCTGGCCGCAGTGGCCGGCGCCCATCCGCTATTAGGATGGAGGAGTGACTGACACCGTGAAGACTCCCTATTACCTGACGACTGCGATCGCCTACCCCAACGGCATGCCGCACATCGGGCACGCCTACGAGTACATCTCCGCGGATGCGATGGCCCGATTCAAGCGGCTTGACGGGTTCGACGTCTTCTTCATGACGGGCACCGACGAGCACGGCCAGAAGATGGAGCAGACCGCCGAGAAGCAGGGCATCACGGCCCGCGAGCTGGCGGACAAGAACTCCGCCGTCTTCAAGACCCTCCACGATGACATCGTCCAGACCTCCTATGACCGCTTCATCCGCACGACGGACGAGGACCACAAGGCGGCCTGCCAGGCGATCTGGAAGCGGATGGAGGACGCGGGGGACATCTACCTCGACACGTACGCCGGCTGGTACTCCGTGCGAGACGAGCAGTACTGGACCGAAGAGGAGACCCACGTCCGCGAGGACGGCATGCGCGTGGCCACCGCCACGGACACCGAGGTCACCTGGACGGAGGAGGAGTCCTACTTCTTCCGCCTCTCCAAGTACCAGGACAGGCTCCTGGCCCTCTACCGGGACAACCCCGACTTCGCGGGCCCGCGCTCGCGCTTCAACGAGGTCATCCGCTTTGTCGAGAGCGGCCTCAACGATCTCTCGATCTCCCGCACGTCCTTCGACTGGGGCATTCCCGTGCCGGGCAACGACAAGCACGTCATGTACGTGTGGGTGGACGCCCTGACGAACTACCTCACGGGCGCAGGCTTCCCGGACGTCGAGTCGGAGTCCTTCAGGAAGTACTGGCCGGCCGACCTGCACGTCATCGGCAAGGACATCTCCCGCTTCCACTGCATCTTCTGGCCTGCGTTCCTCATGAGCGCGGGGATCGAGCTGCCCAAGCGCGTGGTCATCCACGGCTTCCTGCACAACAACGGCGTGAAGATGTCCAAGTCCCTCGGGAACACGGTCTCCCCGGACGACTGGGTGGAGCAGTACGGCCTCGACGCCGTCCGCTTCTTCCTCCTCCGCGAGGTTCCCTACGGCGCCGACGGCAGCTACAGCCATGACGCCGTCGTGGCCCGGAAGAACTCGGACCTCGCCAACAACCTCGGCAACCTGGCCCAGCGCTCCCTCTCGATGGTCGCCAAGAACTGCGGCGGCTCCGTCCCCGCTCCGGGCGCGCTCACGGCGGAGGACACGCTGATTCTCGACGCCGCAGGGGCCCTCTTGGACATCAGCCGCGAGGCCTACGACCGCCAGGAGTTCCATCGCGCCCTCGAGGCGACCTGGACTGTTCTCGGCGACGCCAACGCGTACTTCGCCGAGCAGGCTCCGTGGGTCCTCCGCAAGACGGATCCCGCCCGCATGGAGACGGTCCTCTGGGTCACGCTCGAGGTCATCCGCAAGGTGGCCCTCCTCGTGCAGCCCGTCATGCCGGACTCCGGCGTCAAGCTGCTGACGGCCCTGGGGCAGGACTCCGAGGAGTCCCGCGAGTTCTCCGCGTGGGGCCGGGAGATCGCGGCAGGCACGGCCCTTCCCGCGCCTGCCCCGATCTTCCCGCGCTACGAGGAGCCTGCGGAGGCCTGATCCCGCTGAGCCCGAAAGGGCCAGCGCCCGGCTCACACGCCTGAGGGCCCGGTGCTCTGCAGCATTCTGCAAAGCACCGGGCCCTCACGTGTCCTTGGAAGGGGACTGCTCCTCCGCGAGCCCCTCAGACAGAGCGATCCGCTGCGCCGTCCGGACGGGAGGGCAGGATCTCTGCAGAGATGAGCTCCCGGTCGTAGACGACGAGGGCGTCGTTCTCAACGATTCTCTCCGTGGCCACGATATTGCCGGTGCGCTTGCACCGCGTGTCTCGGAGGACGACGTTGTGGCGGTGCACGGTCGGAGGCTTGCCTTCGGCGCCCGGCTGCTCGTAGAAGTAGGCCTCGTCCTCGTAGACGTGGTACTTGTGCGTCCAGTGGCGGTCCGCGCGCAGCTCTCCGCGCAGGTGCTCCTCATCGACGCGGACCCGGAACTGGAACGTCAGGTCCGTGGGGTTGTAGAGCCGGTAGTCGAGGAAGTTGTAGATGATTGAAGTCCCCGTGCCGAAGGGGATGACCCGCTTGAAGTCCGGAAAGAGATCCAGGTCGCTGTGGTGGTGGTGCTCGATGATCTCCAGCGGGGAGTGCAGGGCGAGCCAGTGCAGCAGGTTGGTGAACTGGCACATGCCCCCTCCGATGCCCTCGCGGGCCTCCTTGCCGGAGATGACCACGCCGAGCTGGTAGCCCTTCCTCGCGGTCGGCTTGCCGACGAGATGCCAGAAGGAGAAGGTCTCCCCGGGGCGGATGATGATTCCGTCGACGAGAGGAGCCGAGATGGCCAGGGACTTCGCCTTGCCCTCCTGAAGGGACAGGTCTGTGTTGCCGAGACGCCTCCGGATGAGGGAGTTGTGGCTGTAGAGCTTGACGGCGAGGTTCTCGGACTGGCGCTCGCTGGCGAACGGAACCCGGCGGGCGGCATCCCGGAGACGGCGCTGGAGACGCTGCTTCTCCAGGGAGATCGCATAGGTGATCGGGTGGATGTCAGAGAAGAGCATTCGGCCCATCGGTGCGCTCCAGATGAACGTGAATCGAGACTGGCAGGAACCATTTTACAGCCGCCTCGTGGAGCGGCCCCAACGCCTCAGCATGTCCGCATGGTGGCCCTGAGATGCCCACCTAGTGGACAGATCGCTAGCCTGGACGCATGGCACACGAACGCATCAATCTGGCCGTCATCGGCGGCGACGGAATCGGCCCCGAGGTCACGGCACAGGCTCTGCGCGTCCTCGACGCAGCCCTCCAGGGCACCGGCACCGAGCTGGCCACCACCGACTACGCGCTCGGCGCGGAGCACTGGCAGGCCACGGGGGAGACCCTCAGCGCGGAGACCCTCGAGGCCCTCACGCAGCATGATGCGATCCTCTTCGGGGCCGTCGGCGCCCACCCGAGCGACACGAGCATCCCCTCCGGACTCCTCGAGCGGGAGATCCTCCTCAAGCTGCGCTTCAGCCTGGACCACGGCGTCAACCTCCGCCCGTCCGTCCTGTACCCGGGCATCGACTCGCCGCTCAAGAACGCGGGGGAGATCGACTTCGTCGTCGTCCGCGAGGGCACCGAGGGCCCGTACGTCGGCAACGGCGGCGTCATCCGCCAGGGAACGGCCCACGAGATCGCCACCGAGGTCTCTCTCAACACGGACCACGGAGTCCGCCGCGTCGTGACGGACGCCTTCGAGCGTGCCATGAAGCGCCGACGCCGGCTCACCCTCGTCCACAAGCACAACGTCCTCGTCCACGCGGGCGGCCTGTGGAAGCGCGTCGTCGCAGAGGTCGGCGCGGACTACCCCGAAGTCGAGGTGGACTACCAGCACGTCGACGCGGCCACGATCTTCATGGTGACGGACCCCTCGCGCTACGACGTCATTGTCACCGACAACCTCTTCGGCGACATCCTCACCGACCTCGCCGGCGCCGTCACGGGCGGAATCGGCCTCGCCGCGAGCGGCAACATCAACCCGAGCCGCGAGTTCCCCTCCATGTTCGAGCCCGTCCACGGCTCCGCCCCCGACATCACGGGCCAGGGCATCGCGGACCCCCGGGCGGCCATTCTCTCCGCGGCACTCCTGCTGGACCACCTCGAGCGTCCGGCGCTCGCGGACCGCATCCGCCAGGCTGTGCGCGACGACGTCGCAGACCACGCCCGTGCCGAGGGCAGCGCGGCGCGAAGCACGGTCCAGATCGGCGATGCGATCGTGGCACGACTGTCCTAGGCTTGAACCATCTACTGTGCTTGACCCCTCTGGAGGACGCATGTCGCTGACATTCGAGCGAACCCTGAACCCCGCCCCCGCGACAGCCGAGGAGCGTGCCGCGATCCTCGCGAAGCCCGCGTTCGGCTCTGTCTTCACCGACCACATGGCGGTCATCGACTACTCGGAAGAGAAGGGCTGGCACAGCGCGAGGATCGTCCCGTACGGACCCATCCAGCTGGACCCCTCCGCCTGCGTCCTTCACTACGGCCAGGAGATCTTCGAGGGTCTCAAGGCGTACAAGAACGCGAACGGCGAGGTGGGCGTCTTCCGCCCCGAGGCCAACGCCGAGCGCCTTCGGAAGTCCGCGGACCGCCTCATGATGGCCGACCTCCCCGAGGAGCTCTTCATCCAGGCCGTCAAGGAGCTCGTCGAGGTCGAGTCCGAGTGGATCCCCACGGGGGACGGGGAGTCGCTGTACCTGCGGCCCTTCATGATCGCCACCGAGGCCTTCCTCGGGATCCGGCCGGCCAAGACGTTCTCCTTCTACGTCATCGCCTCTCCCGCAGGCAACTACTTCGGCGGCGAGCTGCGCCCGGTCAAGATCTGGGTGGAGCGCGCATACGCCCGCGCAGGACGCGGCGGAACCGGCAGCGCCAAGTGCGGCGGCAACTACGCGGCCTCCCTCAAGCCGCAGGTGCTGGCCGCTGAGAAGGGCTGTGACCAGGTGCTCTACCTGGACCCGCTCAACGACAACGCCATTGAGGAGCTCGGCGGCATGAACGTGTTCCTCGTCGTCGACGGGAATACGCTCGTCACTCCCGCGCTTTCCGGATCGATCCTCGAGGGGATCACCCGCTCGTCCATCCTCACCCTGGCCCGCGAGCGCGGCCTCACGGTGGAGGAGCGCAAGGTCACGATCGACGAGTACCGCGAGCTGGCAGCCTCCGGCCGCCTCTCCGAGGTCTTCGCCTGCGGCACCGCCGCGGTCATCACCCCCATCGGCGCCCTCTACGACGGCGATGAGGTCATCGGCAGCCCCGACGCTCCTGCCGGCGAGGTGACTCTGGCTCTGCGCGAGCAGCTCCTCGGCATCCAGACCGGTGCCGTCGAGGACACCCACGGGTGGGTCACCCGCATCAAGTAGCGGGCCGAGCGCCGTCAGAGGGGAGACTGACGGCGCTGTTGCCCCAGCACGACGAGCCGGATCCTGTCCCGAGCCCCCAGCTTGGCCAGGATACGGTTGATGTGCGTCTTGACCGTGGCCTCTGAGACGAAGAGCGCTGCGGCGATCTCCTGGTTGTTGAGCCCGTCGGCCACAAGGGAGAACACCTCCTCCTCGCGCGGGGAGAGCATGTCGATGCGGGCCTCCTCCTCGGCGGTCAGCCCGCTGTGGCCTCCGGCTGGGCCGTGAGCGCCGGCGGCGCTGCCGCCCGGCCTGCCGAGCAGCCGGGGAAGGAGGCGGCGCGTGGTGGAGGGGGCCAGGACGGCGTCGCCCTCCACGACCGAGCGGATGGCGCTCGTCAGATCCTCCGCGCGCGAGTCCTTGAGGAGAAACCCCGACGCGCCCGAGGCGATCGCCTCGACTGCGTACTCGTCCAGGTCGAACGTCGTCAGCGCGATGACCTTCGGGCGGGAAGCCAGGTCCTCGGCGTCCGCGAGCTGACGGATGGCCTCGAGGCCTCCTACTCGCTTCATGCGGATGTCCATGAGGATCACGTCCACCTCGTGCTCCCGGCAGAAGGCGACGACGCCGTCCCCGTCGGAGAGCTCGCCGACCACCTGCATGTCCGGCTGGAATCCGACGACCATCGACATCCCTGTGCGGACGAGGTCCTGGTCGTCCACAAGAAGGCAGCGAATCATGAGGCAGCAGGGTCTTTCAGTGCGGCGGGTTTATCGAGCGCAGCGGGTTCTTTCCGCACGGAGACGGGCAGCGCGATCCGGGCGGTGAACCGTCCGTCCGCGAGGCGGGTCTCCATGGCTCCATCGTAGAGGGCGGCGCGCTCTCGCATGCCGACCAGCCCGAGGCCCTCGCCGGGGGTGTCCGTCGCGCTCTCATTGGAGCAGAGCAGCTCGCAGGTCTCCTGCGTCCAGAGCAGCGTGAGCTCAACGGGCTGGCCGCTGCCGTGCTTGACCGCGTTCGTCAGCATCTCCTGAGCCGCCCGGTAGAGGACCAGCTGGGCGCCCGTGCTCAGCCGCTCCGGCCGGGGGTCGCCCTGGGCCGTGAAACAGATGACGGCCCCCGCGCTGCGCGTGCTCTCGACGAGGGCGTCCAGGTCCTCGAGGCCTGGCGTCGAGCGGCGTTCGGCGTCGTCGTCCGTGCGGAGCACCCCGAGGAGGTGGCGCATCTCGGCGAGAGACGTGCGGGCGGTGTCGCCAATCGTTCCGAAGGCCTGTGAGGAGAGCTCGGGAGCCTGGGAAAGGGCGGTCCGTCCGCCTTCTGCCTGGGAGGCGATGACGGCGAGAGAATGAGCCACGATGTCGTGCATTTCGCGGGCGATGCGGGCCCGCTCGTCCTGCGCGGCGAGCCGACGTGTCTGCTCGGCGTCGGCCTCCAGCAGCGCCACGCGGGCCTGCGATCCCTCAAAGGCCAGCCGTCGTTGCCGTGCTGCCAAGCCAAGGGCCAGGGGGAGGGCGGCGAGGACCAGAGCGAACAGGAAGGCCCTGGAGGACGGGAATCCTCCCATACGATAGCCGCAGGCGACTGTGACCGCACAGCTCAGCACGGTGAGCGCGATGAGGGCAGTCCGCAGAGCCGTCTGAGGAGCTCGGGCTGCCGAGTAGAGAACCAGGGCGACGGGAGCGACGAACCACGCCTTGAGGCCCCCGACGAAGGAGGGGTAGGCAAGGATCAGGAGGGCGACAGAGGTCAGGCCGAGTGACAGAGCCGTGCAGCGAGTGCGGAGGATGCCGCCCGCGAGCAGCACGAGTGTTCCGGCGACAGCGGCGAGTCCGGAGGAGAGGTAATGCTCCTCTTCCGGAAAGCGCAGGGCGTTGTCCACCATGATCCATGCGCCGAGGCCGGTTGTGAGGGCGAGAAGGGCAAGGTCCATCCACCAGGAATGGCGGAGCAGGGGGTCAGTGAGTTTTCTCATGTCCTTCAACCTAGGCGGGGGCCCGTGTCGCCCGGTATCCCCCTGCGGGTTGACTCATCCCGGGGAGAGGCCAGAGCGGCGCGATACCATGGGAGACATGCGTATTGCCCGGTGTGTTGCAGATGGAAATGACCCCTTCTACGGAATCGTCAGCGGCGATGAGGGGGAGGAGATTGTCACCCAGATCGTCGGCGATCCCTTCTACCAGGGGGTGCAGCCGACCGGGACCACGCACCGTCTTGAGGACGTGCGCCTCCTCGCCCCGGTGATTCCCCGGAGCAAGGTCATCGGCATCGGCAAGAACTACCCGGACCACATCGCGGAGATGGGCGGCGCCCCCGCCCGCGTCTCGCCCCTCATGTTCCTCAAGCCGAACACCTCGGTGGCCGGCCCGAACGACCCGATCACGCTGCCGAGCTTCTCTGACGAGGTCAGCTATGAGGCGGAGCTCGCCGTCGTCATCGGCCGCATCTGCAAGGACGTGCCGGCCGAGCGCGTCAAGGAGGTCGTCTTCGGCTACACCGTGGCCAACGACCTCACCGCGCGGGACGCCCAGCGGACAGACGGCCAGTGGGCTCGCGCGAAGGGCTGGGACGGCTCCTGCCCGATTGGGCCTTGGATCGAGACGGAGCTGGACCCGGACGACCTCCGCGTCACTGGCGAGCTCAGCACGCCCGGCCAGGAGGACGAGCTCTCCCAGGACGGGCGCACCTCGGAGATGATCTTCTCCGTGGCCGAGATCGTGGCCTTCGCCTCGAGCGCGTTCACCCTTCTGCCGGGGGACATCATTCTCACCGGCACCCCCGCCGGGGTCGGCCTCATCGAGGACGGCCAGAGCTACACCGCCTCAGTCGAGGGCATCGGCGACCTCACCAACACCTTCCGGCGGTAGAGGACGACGGCGCAGCCCGCCTCCACCGCTCACCCCAGACTTCCCACTGAAACGGACTGAAACCAACGATGACTGATTCCTCCCTGATCCACGCGGCCCCCTCCACGGAGGGCGTCCGCGTGCGCTTCTGCCCTTCGCCGACCGGCACCCCGCACGTGGGGCTCATCCGCACGGCGCTCTTCAACTGGGCCTACGCTCGCCACACGGGCGGCAAGCTCATCTTCCGCATCGAGGACACGGACCAGGCCCGCGACTCCCAGGAGTCCTACGAGCAGCTTCTCGAGGCCCTCAAGTGGCTCGGCATCACCTGGGACGAGGGCGTCGAGGTCGGCGGCCCGCACGAGCCCTACCGCCAGTCCCAGCGCGGCGAGATCTACCAGGGCGTCATCGCGAAGCTGCGCGAGGGCGGCTTCGTCTACGAGTCCTACTCCACCCCCGAGGAGATCGAGGCCCGCCACAAGGCCGCAGGGCGGGACCCGAAGCTCGGCTACGACGGCTTCGACCGGGACCTGAGCGACGAGCAGATCGCCGCTTTCAAGGCGGAGGGCCGCGAGCCCGTGCTGCGCCTGCGCATGCCGGACGAGGACATCACGTTCACGGACCTCGTCCGAGGCGAGATCACGTTCCGCGCCGGGTCTGTCCCGGACTTCGTCGTCGTCCGCGCCAACGGACAGCCGCTCTACACCCTCGTCAACCCGGTGGACGACGCGCTCATGGAGGTGACCCATGTGCTCCGCGGCGAGGACCTGCTCTCCTCGACGCCGCGCCAGATCGCTCTGTACGACGCGCTCGTCAAGGTCGGTGTGGCCAAGTACACACCGCAGTTCGGCCACCTGCCGTACGTCATGGGTGAGGGCAACAAGAAGCTCTCGAAGCGCGATCCTGAGTCGAATCTCTTCCTGCAGCGGGACAAGGGCTTCATTCCGGAGGGCCTGCTCAACTACCTAGCGCTCCTCGGCTGGTCGCTCTCTGCGGACGAGGACATCTTCACAGTGGACCAGCTTGTCGAGGCGTTCGACGTTGAGAACGTGCTCTCCAACCCGGCCCGCTTTGACCAGAAGAAGGCCGAGGCCATCAACGGCACGCACATCCGCCGCCTGGCACCGGAGGACTTCGCCTCGCGCCTGGAGCCGTACCTGCGCGCCGCGGGCCTCGTGGGGGAGACCCTCACGGACCGCGAGCGGGAGATCATCGCGGAGGTCGCGCCGCTCGTGCAGGAGCGCATCGCCCTGCTCGGCGAGGTTCCGGAGATGGCCGCCTTCCTCTTCAAGGCGGACGACGCCGTGGACGTGGCCGACGACGCCCTCAAGGGCCTTCCCGAGAACGCCGCCGAGATCTGCACTCGCTCGGCGGACGCCCTCGAGGGCCTGGACGAGTTCACAGTGGAGACCGTGGAGGCCGCGCTGCGCGCGCTGCTCATCGACGAGATGGAGCTCAAGCCCCGCAAGGCCTTCGGCCCGCTGCGCACGGCTGTCTCCGGACGTCGGGTGTCCCCGCCGCTCTTCGAGTCCATGGTGATTCTGGGCAAAGCCTCGTCGGTGGCGCGTCTCCGGGCCTTCGCAGCCCGGGCCTGAGGCCGTGTCTGCACTGGCCTGACGGGGGAGGAACAGCTCGATTTGCATTCCTCGTCAGGCCTGTGTAGAGTAATTACTCGTTGCGAACAGCGGTTTTGAAACCGGGGTTTACAACTTTTGGGATATGGTGTAATTGGCAACACTACGGTTTCTGGTACCGTCATTCTAGGTTCGAGTCCTGGTATCCCAGCGAAGTTTCTTCACCCGTTTCTTGAGGGAAACACTGAATGTGAGATGTGAAGAAAATTCAAGAGCTCGCCGAGTTGACTAAGAAGAAAACTTCTGGTAAACTAGATGAGTTGCTTCGGAGAGATTCGAAGCGAAGTTAGAAAATGTACGGCCCCATCGTATAGCGGCCTAGTACTCCGCCCTCTCACGGCGGCAACACGGGTTCGAATCCCGTTGGGGTCACAAATGAGAAGTCCCGGTCAGAGAAATCTGGCCGGGACTTTTTTTGCATGTCCTTTCACACAGCCGAACGCTCCAGACCACGGCCGCCTTCTCCAGGTCACGGACGCCTTTGCCTCGATTGTCGCGGATCCCGGCCTGAAGGCGGCCGTGGTCTGGACAAGGCAGCCGTGACATGGAGGCAGCGCAGGGCGAATGCTCTCGAGTGAGGGTGTGAGGGTATGAGGGTGTGAGGGTGTGAGGGTGCGGGAGTGGCACGTGGCAGGGGCTCCCACTCATAGACCCCCGGAAATTCCCTAGACCCCCGGAATTTCGAGGGGTATACGGAAAATCCGGGGGTGCAGGCCGTTGCACCCCCAAGAATGTAGGGGTTTAGGCCAGTGGACCCCTGAAAATGCGGGGGTGCAGACCAAACGCCCCGGAAAAAGTGGGGGCGGATGAGGGAGGCCCCCGAGAAACCGGGGGTGCAGGAGCCTGCCTGGAGGAGCTGCCCCAGAAGTTTGGCAAGATGGACCTGTGACTCATTCATCCCAGGACCTTCCCCCAGAGAGCCCCTCTGCTCCTGAGGCCGATGCACCCGCTGTCGTCTCCTCCGGCGCAGGCTCTTCGTCCCTCCACCGCCCAGCACCCGCGCTCGGCCCGCTTCTCACCGCCCTGCGCACGGACCTGGACAGTGCGGACATCAGCCTCCACACCCCGGCTGCGGAACAGACCCGCGCGGAGCGCTCCGGCATGGTGGAGCAGCTGGACGACTATGTCCTTCCCCGCTTCGCCTCCCTCGACGCACCGCTGCTCGCCGTCGTCGGCGGCTCCACCGGGGCCGGCAAGTCAACTCTGGTGAACTCTCTCATCGGGCGCCCCGTCACCCGGGCCGGTGCCATTCGGCCGACGACGCGCCAGCCGATCCTTCTCCACAACCCGGCGGACAGCGAGTTCTTCGAGGACTCGCGCATTCTCCCCAGCCTGGCCCGCGTGCGGGGCAGCGTCGTGGAGACAGGCTCTGCCCCGCTGCCCGCCCACCAGGCCGGCGCTGAGCCGGATGCGGCAGCCATCGGATCTCTCATCCTCTTGTCCGAGCCGAGCGTGCCGGAGGGGATCGCCCTCCTGGACGCCCCGGACATCGACTCCATGAGCGACGACAACCGGAAGCTCGCCAACCAGCTCCTCTCCGCGGCGGACCTCTGGATCTT
The DNA here is from genome assembly GCA_018260285.1 of Arthrobacter sp. Classification (GTDB taxonomy): domain Bacteria; phylum Actinomycetota; class Actinomycetes; order Actinomycetales; family Micrococcaceae; genus Falsarthrobacter. The sequence goes on from JAGLBH010000023.1 coordinate 13,396, forward strand.
CGTCACGACCGCCAACCGCTACGCGGACGCCGTCCCGTGGACGCTCCTCAAGAACGCCGCCGCCCGGGACATCACCCTCGCCGTGGTCCTGGATCGCGTTCCCGCCAATGTGGCCGATGAGATCCAGGCGGACCTCCAGGGCCTCCTGCGCCGGGAGGGGCTGTCCGACGCGGCGCTCTTCGTCGTCGCCGAGTCCGAGCTCGACGAGCTCAAGATGCTGCCCCCGGGCTCCACGGACGAGCTCTCAGCCTGGCTGACGAACCTCGCCCGGGACGCCCAGTCCCGCTCAGAGGTTGCTCGGCGCACGCTCGACGGCGTCCTCAATCAGCTCGCAGGGCGCCTGGACGTCCTGGCGGAGGGCCTGGGGGAGCAGGAGGGCACCCATGCCCGCCTGGCCGGCATCAGCCGAGAGAACTATGCCCAGGCCGTGGAGGACGTGCTCCGCAGCACCCAGGACGGTCAGCTGCTGCGCGGGGAAGTGCTCGCGCGCTGGCAGGACTTCATCGGAACGGGAGAGTTCTTCCGCTCGCTCGAGTCCGGGATCGGCCGCCTCCGGGACCGCATCGGGGCCATGATCACGGGCAAGCCCGCCCCGGCGGTTCAGGTGGAGACGGAGATCGAGTCGGGGCTGCACGCCGTCGTCGTCGACTCGGCGGCCTACGCCGCTGAGCGCACGGATTCCGCGTTCCGCCAGGAGCCGGCCGGACGCGTGCTCGTGGAGGGCCGCGACCTCTCGAGCTGCAGCCCGGACTTCTCCGACCGCGCATCGGCCGAGATCCGCGCATGGCAGAACGACATCCTCGAGATCATCCGCGTCGAGGGAGAGAGCAAGCGCCGCACGGCTCGCCTCGCCTCGCTCGGCGTCAACGCCGCGGCGGTCTCCCTCATGGTGGTCGTCTTCGCCTCGACTGGCGGACTGACGGGCGCTGAGCTCGGGATCGCGGGCACGACCGCCGCCGTCTCGCAGAAGCTCCTCGAGTCGATTTTCGGGGAGGACGCCGTGCGCCGCCTCGCCAAGCGGGTCCGCGAGGACCTGCGCGTGCGGATGGAGGCCCTCATGGAGTCGGAGAACGACCGCTTCCTGCGTCTGCTTCCGGCCTCCGCCGCCGAGGCCGCCGAGAGCATGACGAGCGCCGAAGCCCACCGCTATGCCCGCGACCTGCGGGCCGTGGCCTCCGAATCGAAGGGCGCCTGAGATGTCTGCAGCGCAGAAGAAAGCCACCGGTGACCTCACCGATCGCCTCGAGGGCCTGGACGAGGCGCGCAGCCTCGGGGAAGGTCGGATCAGCGACGAGGTCATCTCCCGCGCCGCCCGCGTCTCCTCCGCCGCAGGCCAGCGCCGCGCGCTCTCGTCCGAGCACACGGTCGTCGGGTTCTTCGGGGCCACAGGCAGCGGAAAGTCCACGCTCTTCAACGCGGTCATCGAAGAGGAGATCGCCCGGAGCGCGGCCACGCGCCCGACGACGAGCGAGCCCCTTGCCGTCATCTGGGGAAGGGAGAACTCCGAGCCCCTCCTTGACTGGCTCGGCGTGACGAAGCGCCACTACAAGCCCGAGGGCGAGGTGCTGTACTCCACGGAGCGCGGCGCGCAGAACGAGACCCCCTCCGGTCTGATCCTCCTCGACTTGCCCGACTTCGACTCGACCGAGCTGCGCAACCGCGAGATCGCCCAGCGGATGGCCGGTCAGGTGGATGTGCTCGTCTGGGTCATGGACCCGCAGAAGTACGCGGACGCCTCGGTCCACCTGGACTTCATCCGGCCCCTCGCGGGCCACGGTGCGGTCATGATGGCCGTCCTCAATCAGATCGACCGGCTTCCGAGGGACGAGGTTCCGAACGTCGTGTCCTCCCTCCAGGGGATTCTGCGCTCGGACGGGCTCAACGGCGTCGAGCTCATCCCGGCCTCCGCCCGCACGGGCGAGAACGTGGACCTCGTGCGGAACGCGATCCGCCGTTTCGCGGATGCGAAGGACTCGAGGGACGCGCGCCTGGCCGCAGATGTCGACGCCGCCGCCCGTGAGCTGGCCGCCGTCTCCGGCGAGGGAGAGCCTACGGGCATCCGGCGAGAGGCCGTCGAGGCCCTGACCGAGAACCTCGCCAAGGCGGCTCGCGTGGACGTGGTGACCGATGCCGTGGAGAAGTCCTTCCGCCACCGGGCCCATGCGGCCACGGGCTGGCCGGTCGTCAAGTGGGTGGGTCGCTTCCGTCAGGACCCGCTCCAGCGCCTCAACCTGCACCGGCCGGACGTCAACCCGGACGTCAACCGCACCTCGCTGCCGCCCATGGGCGCTTCGGAGAAGGCCCGTGCCGACTCAGCCGTCCGCGCGTTCGCGGACAGCGCGAGCGAAGGCGCCCCTGAGGCCTGGCGGGCGTCCCTGCGGAGGGCCGCCCGGACGAGCGGGGATCAGCTTCCCGGCCGCCTCGATCACGCCCTCGCCTCCGCAGACCTCCAGGCGGGGAAGAAGGCCTGGTGGTGGCCGATCTTCACGGTGCTCCAGTGGATCGCGCTCTTGAGCCTCGTGGCAGGCCTCGGGTGGCTCGGCGCACTGGCTCTGGCGACCTACCTCCAGTTCCAGCTGCC
>JAGLBH010000240.1 GCA_018260285.1 Arthrobacter sp.
GTACCACTGGCCGCGGCTCTCGTTGACGATGTCCTCCTCGGTGAAGGTCTCCACGCCGTCGGGGAAATGCCCGCAGAAGATGACCGAGTGCGCCCAGAGGTTGCGGATGATGTTCGCCGCGAGGAATCCCGTGACGGCGCTCTTGCCCGAGCCCGTCGCGGAAGCGAGGAGCGGCGTGAGGACGAAGTCCTTGGCCGTCTGGCGGGCCAGCTTGCCCATGACGCGCGTGAAGTCGGCCATCGTGTCCTCGCGGGACTTCTTGCCCTCGAGGAACTGGTCCAGCTCGATGTCGTAGATCGCGATGCCCCACTCGAACGCCGGCGCCAGGATGGCGTTGATGACAGGGTTGAGGAGGTTCACGGGGGTCCACGGCTGGCTCTCGTCCATGCGCAGCACGTTGTATCCCACGTCGCGGTCCTTGCCGACCACGTTCGTCCACGTGTGGTGCAGCTCGTTATGGGTGCGCTGCCACCCCGAGGAGGGCGCCACGAAGTCCCACTCCCACGTGGTGGAGTGGATCTCCTTGTCGTTCATCCAGTCCCACTGCCCGTGGAGCACGTTGTGGCCGATCTCCATGACGCCGATGATCTTGCCGAGAGACAGCGCCGCCACGCCGCCGTACCAGACGGGCTTGTGCTTGGAGAAGAGCATGGCCGTGCGGCCCGCCATCTCGAGGGTGCGCTGCAGCTTGACCACCCGGCGGATGTAGCGGGCGTCCTCCGCCCCGCGCTTGGCGAGGATGTCCGCGCGGATCGCGTCGAACTGCTCCTCGATCCGCTGGAGCTGCTCGGGCGTGAGGTTCCGGGGGAAGGGGAGCTCGGCGCGGCTCGCGTCGTCGGGCGTGGGGGCTGACTCCGCCGAAGGGCGGGAGAGTGTCTGTGTCATCGGGTCTCCTCTGATGATTCGGTGAAGGGGCGGTCTGGTCTACAGATCGAGCGACGCCGCCGGGGCGGGCCTCGTGCTGCACGTCTGGATCAGTCCGGGCTCGCTGTGGACTTCCCCCGTGCGGATGTTCTCGACGGCACCGTCCAGCATGGGCTGGAGGCAGGTCTGGCAGATGCCCATGCGGCACCCGTGAGGGAGCTCGCGCCCGGTGCGCTCTGCGGCCTCGAGGATCGACTCGGCGGGCTCCACCTCGAGCGTCACGTCGCTGGCTGCGAGGAAGACCTCGCCCCGGCCGCTCTTGGAGGTGCGCCGGGCCGTGTCGAACCGCTCGACGACGGCCCTGCCGCCGCTCTGCGCCGCGAAGGCCTCGACCTGGGTGACGAAGCTGTCCGGGCCGCACGCATAGATGCGGCGCTCGTGATAATCCGGGACGAGCGCGGGCAGGTCGCCGTCGGCCCCGAAGTCGAGACGGCCGAAGTCCTCCGTGAGCCAGAATTTCGGCTGAAGCCCGGGGAACTGGTCGGCCAGCTCGAGGATCTCCTCCCCGAAGATGCAGTCCTCGGCGGAGCGGGAGGAATAGACGAGCACGACGTCCTGCTCCGGCCTGCGCGGCATGAGCGTGCGGAGCATGGACATCACGGGAGTGATGCCGGAGCCGGCCACGACAAAGAGCACTTTGGACGCCTTTTCATCCAGAACAAACTGGCCCGACGGCTTTTCCAGATAAAGGATGGAGCCCGGCTCAGTCTGAGACGTCAGATGCCCGGAGACCCTGCCGTTCCGCTTGACCGTGATGGACGGATCCTGCCCCTCGGCCGCGCTGATGGAGTAGGGGCGCCACAGGCGCTTGCCGTCGATCTCCACGCCGATCCGGGCCCACTGGCCTGCCACGTGGGGCACCCAGCCCTCGCCGGTGCGGAAGAACAGGGTGGAGACGTCGTCGGTCTCTCGGACCACTCGGGTGACGACTCCCCGCGTGTACTGAGCGCTGGCCAAGGGATTGAAGACTTGGAAGAACTCCCTGGGATCATGCGGATAGGTCAGCTGTCCCAGGGCAAAGTTGATGATTCTTCGCACATTCGGGCGAGCCACTCTTACCTTCTCTCATATCACTGAAATTCTCTCGAAATCCCTGATTCTTACACCATACGCAGGTTTACTCAGTACCCCGTAGTAACATGCACAGACAGCGATATACCGAAAGGCTTCTCAGTGCTTCTCGACCCCCGATTCGTCCTCGATCGCCTCCCCCGCACGGAGCCCGGCGCCCACAAGTACACCCGGGGCGTCGCGGGCCTCTCGACGGGGTCGGGGCGCTACCCGGGCGCGGCGGTTCTCGGCGTGGCGGCCGCGCTCTCCACGGGGGTGGGCATGGTTCGCTACCGGGGTCCGGAGCGGGCCGCGAACCTCATGCTCGCCGCTCACCCCGAAGCGGTCTGCGAGCCGCGCCACGAGCCGGTGGCCCGAGCCCAGTGCTGGGTGCTGGGCTCCGGGATGGACGACTCCGAGGAGACCCGCGCAGAGGCGGAGAAGATTCTCAGCGCGGTGCTGGACTCGGGCGCGCGCCTCGTGCTCGACGCCGGGGCCCTCCTCAG
>JAGLBH010000241.1 GCA_018260285.1 Arthrobacter sp.
TGGGGCTCGGCGGGCGGGCCAGCCATGACGCGCACGGCGCCGACGACGCGGCCAGCACTGACGGGGGTGCCCTGGATCAGGACGGGATCGGAGATAGCGTTCATGCCAAGAGTTCCTTCGCGTTCGACTCGTACCCTCCAGGGTACGGGAAAACGGCCTTAAGTCAGGTGGCCTCAGTCATGGGACTGCGCGGGGAACACGCTGTGAATTCCTCCGCTTCTCCCGGGGCTGCGTTGTACAAAAGCGGATGCCCTCCGGACGAGGCCTCGCTGGGGACCGGAAGAGAAAATCTGGCGAAGTAGTTTCATATTCAACCTAACTCTTTGGTAGGGTTGTGTTCCTGAGAGCGTTGAGGGGCGGCCCTTTGCATGGCGGTCAGGGGATGACGCCGAGGCTGCCTTCCGCTGTCAGGCGGATCCGTGCCATACGGGCAGCTCTTGATCGGGGGATGAGGAGTCAGGGTCCAAGGCCCACCCAAAGCGTCGGGGGACGAGCTGGGTGGGCCTTTTTGCGCCCTCTTGCCCCTCTTTCTGGGCACTCCCGCCCCAGGGGAAACACCCTATGGTACAAAATTTCCCTCCCGCCGGAGTGAGGGTGGGCGTAAGGTGGAGCTGACACCTGCGTGCGGCCTGTGCCGCGCTCGTCTCTGCAAGAAGTGAGGGATCGCCCATGGAACCGTTCAGACTCGTCGCCCCCAGCGTGTACGCGGCTCGCGAGCCCAAGCTCTCCGTGAACGTCGGCCTCGTCGTGGGCCAGGAGCGGGCCCTCCTCGTAGACACGGGCTCGGGGCCGGCCACGGCCGAGGCGCTCTGGGCCGAGCTGCGGGAGATCACCGAGCTGCCGGTCGTCGTCGTCAACACCCACGCGCATTTCGACCACATCTACGGCAACGCGCGCCTGGCCGCCCTCGGGGTGGAGGAGTTCTGGGCGCACCCCCGTCTTCCGCACGCCGCGGAGGCCTCGCACGCATCCCAGCGGAAGGCCGCGCAGGCTGTGGACCCCTCGATGGCCGAGGGCCTGCCCTATGCCGAGCTGCATCTCCCGAACCGGCTCCTGAGTCCGGTGGAGGGGGCAGACGGCGCGGTGACCCCCGTCGAGATCGACCTCGGCGGGCTGACCGCCGCGCTCTTCCACCTGGGACGGGGCCACTCGGACAGCGACCTGCTCGTGGGCGCGGGCGGGGTGCTCTTCGCCGGGGACCTTGTGGAGCAGGGCGGGGACCCGCACTTCGAGGACTCCTTCCCGGACGAGTGGGTGCGCGTGCTCGGCAAGATCACGGCCCTCGAAGAGCTCTACAGCGTGGTCGTGCCCGGCCACGGAGCGCCCGTGGACATGAGCCACGTCAAGCTCCAGCGCGCCACCATGAGGCAGGCCCTCAAGATCACCCGCTCCGCGATGAACGAGGCGACCACGGACCTGACGAAGGCCGTGCCGATCCTGCCCTACGGCCCCGCGCAGTCCCGGGCCCTCCTGCGGCGTCTGCGCGAGCTGTCCTCGCAGGGCCGCCAGCCCGGGCGCTGATGGGAGCGGCGGGGGAGCCCTTCTCTCTGCGCTCGATCGCGGTTGCGGCCTACGGGCCCACGATCCTGTACTCCGCCGCGACCGGAGGCATGATCCCCCTCGTGGCCCTGGCGGCCCGGGACTCCGGGGCGTCCCTCGGCTTCGCGGCCCTCATTCTGACCTTCTACAGCCTCGGCTCTGTCCTCATGAGCATCCCCGCCTCGCTCATCACCGCGCGGTTCGGGGAGCGGACGGCCCTCGTGAGCGCGGGGCTGGTCTCCGCGGCGGGCATGTCCGTCACGGCGCTCACGACGAGCCTCTGGGCCCTGTGCCTCGGGGTGTTCGCGGCAGGTCTGGGCACGAGCGTCTTCGGGATCGCCCGCCAGTCCTTCCTCACGCTGGCGGCCCCGGCGTCGATGCGCGCCCGCGCCCTCTCCACGCTCGGGGGAGTGGCCCGCATCGGCACCTTCGCGGGCCCGTTCGTCATGGCCGCGCTCATGGCCTTCACCACACTCCGCGGGGCGTTCCTTGTCACCGCGCTCATGGCGGGTCTCGCCGCGCTGCTCTGCCTCGCGGTTCCGAGCGACGCGGCCCTCGCCTCCCGCTACCCCTCCCAGGCCCCCGTGGACGACGACGGCTCCCCGCACAAGGTCACCCTGCGCGAGGTGTGGGCCGGCCGCCGGAAGACCCTGGTGACCGTGGGCCTGTGCACCGTGCTCATCTCCGCCGTGCGGCAGACGAAGTACTCGATCGTGCCCCTCTGGGCCGCCCACGTGGGGCTCGACGCACAGCAGACAGCCATGGTCGTCGGCCTCTCCAGCGGGGCGGACATGCTCCTGTTCTACCCAGCGGGCCGGATCATGGACCTCAAGGGCCGCTGGATCACGGCGACCGCCTGCTTCCTGGGCCTCGGCCTGTCCATTCTGGCGATCTCCTTCACCACCGCACCCTGGACGCTGCTCATC
>JAGLBH010000242.1 GCA_018260285.1 Arthrobacter sp.
GCTCCGCGGCTGCCGTGGCCGCCTTCGAGGCCCCCCTGGCTCTCGGCACGGACACGGGCGGCTCGATCCGCCAGCCCGGCGCCGTCACCGGAACCGTGGGCGCGAAGCCGACCTACGGCGCCGTCTCCCGCTACGGGGCCATCGCCATGGCGAGCTCCCTCGACCAGATCGGCCCCGTCGCCCGCACGGTGGAGGACGCCGCGCTGCTCCAGGAGCTCATCGGCGGCCACGACCCCAAGGACTCCACGTCCATCGCCGAGCCCCTGGCCAGCGTGCTCGAGGCCGCCCGCACGGGCAGCGTCAAGGGCATGCGCATCGGCGTCATCGCCGAGCTCAAGGGCGAGGGCTACGAAGAGGGCGTCGAGCAGCGCTTCGCCGAGGCCCTCGAGCTCCTCAAGGAGGCCGGGGCGGAGATCGTCGAGGTCTCCTGCCCCAACTTCAAGCACGCGCTCGGGGCCTACTACCTCGTCATGCCGTCGGAGGTCTCCAGCAACCTGGCCAAGTTCGACGGCGTCCGCTACGGCGTGCGCCGCCTGCCGGCCGAGCCGCCCCTGACGATCGAGCGCGTCATGGCGACGACGCGCGCCCAGGGCTTCGGCTCTGAGGTCAAGCGCCGCATCATCCTGGGCACCTATGCCCTCTCCGCCGGGTACTACGACGCCTACTACGGCTCCGCCCAGCAGATCCGCACGCTCATCCAGCAGGACTTCGACGCGGCCTTCGAGAAGGCGGACGTGCTCGTCTCCCCGACGGCCCCGACCGTCGCCTTCCCCCTCGGCGAGAAGGTGAGCGACCCGCTGGAGATGTACCTCAACGACGTGGCCACGATCCCCGCCAACATGGCCGGCGTGCCGGGCATGTCCATCCCGGCCGGCCTCTCCGAGGGCCTGCCCGTGGGCATCCAGTTCCTGGCGCCCGCCAAGGAGGACCACCGCATGTACCAGGTCGGCGCCGTGCTCGAGGGCCTCTTGGAGAAGTCCTGGGGCGGCCCCCTGCTCAACCAGATTCAGGACCTCGAGGCCGCTGAGCCTGCTGCGTCCGCACAGCCCGCAGAAGGAGCGAAGTGATGACGGAGATCGTCTCATACGAAGAGGCCCTGGCCGAGTACAACCCGGTCATGGGGTTCGAGGTCCACGTGGAGCTCAACACGAAGACCAAGATGTTCTCGGACGCGCCCAACGTCTTCGGCGACGAGCCGAACACGAACGTGACCCCCGTGGACCTCGGTCTGCCCGGCACGCTGCCCGTGGTCAACAAGAAGGCCGTCGAGTCGGCGATCCGCCTGGGCCTCGCGCTCAACTGCTCGATCGCCGAGGTCTCCCACTTCGCCCGGAAGAACTACTTCTACCCGGACACCCCGAAGAACTTCCAGACCTCTCAGTTCGACGAGCCGATCGCCTATGACGGCTACCTCGACGTCGAGCTCTCGGACGGCGAGGTCTTCCGCGTGGAGATCGAGCGCGCCCACATGGAGGAGGACGCCGGCAAGCTCACGCACGTCGGCGGCGCCACCGGCCGCATCCAGGGCGCGGAGTTCTCCCTCGTGGACTACAACCGCGCCGGCGTGCCGCTCGTGGAGATCGTCACCCGCCCCATCGTGGGCGCCGGCGAGAAGGCCGCCGAGCTGGCCCGTGCGTACGTCACCGCGATCCGGGACATCGTCAAGGCGCTCGACGTCTCCGACGCCCGCATGGAGCGCGGCAACGTGCGCTGCGACGCGAACATCTCCCTCATGAAGAAGGACGCCACCGAGTTCGGCACCCGCACGGAGACGAAGAACGTCAACTCCACGCGCGCCGTGGAGAACGCGATCCGCCACGAGATCGGCCGCCAGGCGGCTGTTCTCAACGCAGGCGGCACGATCACCCAGGAGACGCGCCACTGGCACGAGGACACGAAGACGACGACGTCGGGCCGCCCCAAGTCCGATGCCGACGACTACCGGTACTTCCCCGAGCCTGACCTGGTTCCCGTGGTGACCACCCAGGAGTGGATCGAGGAGCTCCGGGCGACCCTCCCCGAGATGCCCGCCGTGCGCCGCAAGCGCCTGGCCGCTGAGTGGGGCTACGCGGAGAAGGAGTTCCGGGACGTCGTCAACGCCGGCCTGCTCGACTCCGTCGAGGAGACCATCGCCGCCGGGGCCACCCCGGCAGCCGCCCGCAAGTGGTGGATGGGCGAGATCTCCCGCCTGGCCAAGGTGCGCGAGGTCGAGGCAGCGGATCTGGGCGTGGGCCCGGCCGACGTCGTGGACCTCGAGAAGCTCATCGCCGCGAAGAAGATCAACGACAAGATCGCCAAGCAGGTGCTCGAGTTCATCGCGGATGGGGAGGGCAAGGCTGCGGACATCGTCGAGAAGCGCGGCCTCGCCGTCGTCTCTGACGCCGGGGCCATCGGCGCCGCGGTGGATGCCGCGATTGCCGCGAACCCGG
>JAGLBH010000243.1:0-494 GCA_018260285.1 Arthrobacter sp.
GCGCCACAAGGACCGCTTCATCCAGTTCGGCGACTTCTTCGTCCGGGTTTTCGCGCGCTTGGGGCTGGAGGCGGCCGTCGGGGAGATCCCGGGGGAGTACTGCCCCGGGGAGTACTCAGTCCACGCGACCCGCCCGGACGGGCAGCGCATCAAGCTCGTGGGCACCGCCCAGCGGGTGGTCCAGGGGGCGTGGTTCTTCTCGTCGGTCGTCGTCGTCGAGCACTCTGAGCCGATCCGCGAGGTCCTGCGGGAGGTCTACGAGGCCCTGGAGATCCCCATGGACCCGGCGACGGCGGGCGCAGCCGAGGACGCAGGCGTGCCCGGTGTGAATGTCTGTTCTGTCGAAGCTGCCCTGTTGGACGAATACGCTCTGTCCTACGCCCTTGAGTTCTGAGATGGTGATTCGTCAGGAGGACGCGCGCCACATGCGCTACGCTATGTAGCGTATCGAGGAGGATTGATGACAACCACACGTGAACGAGCCAAAGAGGCCG
>JAGLBH010000243.1:504-2414 GCA_018260285.1 Arthrobacter sp.
CGGGGGTGGCCAAGACCACTTTGTACCGTCACTGGCCGACCAAGCCAGAACTCGTCGCCGATCTGGTGCTGCACGAACGACAGCTGCCGCCACTCATCCTTGATCGCGGCCCAGCGGCCGCCATGGACTCTCTGGCAGCTCGTGTTGTTGCCTTTCTGCACCATGACGGGGCGATGACGATCATTCCCGCACTCCTTGCGGAACTGGCGGCGGATCCGTCCGCCGGTGATCGATTCCGTGACCTCGCGCTGCACGTGGGTGCGGAAGAACTGCACGAAGCGGTGGATCTGCTGGCCCAGGGACCATCGAGCCCTTCGGTCAACGACGTCCAGATGATCCTTCTCGGCTCGGCCTTGATGTGGCTGAACGTGGGTCGCTTGACTGTCGAGGACACGCATTCTCGGACCCGCTCGCTCATCGCCGCTCTGTTTGAAAGGAACGACTGACATGTGGGCGATCGAGTATGACCGCTATGGTCCGCCGGAGGTGCTGGAGCTTCGGGAGAGAAGAGCTCCTGCTCTCCGAGAGGGGCAGGTTCTTGTCAGAACTCTTGCCAGCGGTCTCAGCCGCATCGACTGTCTCTATCGAGAAGGCGCCATGAGACTGCACGGTGTCGGGTTTCCCAAACAGACAGGCTTCGATGCGCTTGGACAGGTGGTCGAGAGCCGCTGTCCGGAGATCTCTCAGGGCTCCTGGGTGAGCGTGGTTCTGGGCATCGAGCCTTTAAGGCGGAGGGGGACCGCCGTTGAGCTCTTGGCTGTCGAGAGGTCACGCATCGGACTCTTCCCAGAGGGCTTTGCGCCCTCTGCAGACCATGCCGGATTGGTCTTGGGGTCACTCACGAGCCTTCGCGCTCTTCGAGATGGTCTTCGGGTGCTTCCTGGTCACCGAGTGCTGATCGTGGGCGGAGGCGGCGCTGTCGGCGTGGCGGCGATCCAGCTCGCTCGGCTTCTTGGGGCGACGGCGGACGCTGTCTGCGGAAGTGCGGCCAGCGAAACGGTGCTGGCTCTCGGGGCGTCAAAGTCCTTCGACCACCGATCAGCGGAGGACGTGAATCAGGCCCTGTCCGGCAGCTATGATGCGGTTCTTGTGGCGGCGGGGGATCCTGTCCTGTGGCTTTCGGCGGCACGCCGAGGGGGCCGCGTCGCCTATGTCGATGCTGACAGCGGATTGCGCGGGGCTGTCAAGGCGCGAGGCTCGGGAGTCTCCACGTCGTTGATCACAGCGGGGAACGGAGCGGATGATCTCTCGTGGCTGGCGGCGCAGATGGCGTCCGGTCTCCTGAAACCGGTCGTCGGACAGCGCTATGCCATCACTGACATTCAACGCGCCCACGCTGAACTGGGGACTTTGCCGACGTGCGGTGCTCGGGTCATTGACCATCAGGCAGTCACAGGGCTTGCACCCTGACATCGTCCGGCAGACCAGAGGACAAGACCCCGAGAATCCGCAGAGTCTCGGGGTCTTGTCCTTTCCTGCACGGCAGCAGGCCTCAGGCCGGACAGCTCAAGGGCGGAGCCGGATCAGTGTCCGCGGTCCTTCCATTCCTGGAGGCTCGGGCGCTCGTCGCCGATCGTCGTGCCGTCGCCGTGGCCCGGGAAGACCTTCGTCTCGTCCGGCAGGTCGAAGAGCGTGGTCTCGATGGACTCGATGATCGTGTCGAAGTCCGAGAACTCGCGACCCGTCGCTCCGGGCCCCCCGGGGAAGAGGGTGTCTCCCGTGAGAACCCATCCGGCGTCCGGCGCGTAGAGGCTGATGGAGCCGGGAGTGTGGCCCGGGGTGTGGAGCACCGTGAGCGTCAGGCCGGCCACGGTGAGCTCTTCGCCGTCGGCGAGGAAGCCGCCCGGCTCCTTGTGGCTGGCGCCGGAGATCGAGCGGGGGCGTTCGCCGTGGGCGCGCTCCCAGAGCAT
>JAGLBH010000244.1 GCA_018260285.1 Arthrobacter sp.
ACTGGCGGACGAGATGATGAAGTACAGACCCACGAAGATGCTGAGCGCCTCGATGGAGTCATGGAAGAGGCCGGCCCAGAGGATGGAGAGGGCGAGCCAGGCCATCGAGAGAGCTGTCGTGGCCAGGGCCGACGCGGTGGGAGCGGACAGCCGGGAAGGCAGATCCCCCCGCTCGGCCATCGCGGAGAGTCCTCGTGCCGTCGGCAGCAGCGTCGACCCGAGGGACATGAAGGCAGAGACCGCGATGCCTGCCTGGATGATCGGCAGGAGCGCCGCGTCCTCGCCGAGGGGTCCGCCGAGAAGCCCTGAATAGAGCGCGTAGATCGCGAACATGAGCGCGATGGAGAGGAAGGCCGCGGGCTTGGGCACCGTCTCCTCTGACTCCTCAGTCAGGGCGAAGATCGCGTCGAAGCCCCAGTAGGCGAAGACCGCGAGCACGGTGGCGTGGGCCCAGGCGGTGGGACCGCCCCACGGGGCGGAGAAGGCCAGCCCGTGCTGTGCGCTCTCCCAGATGAGCGCCAGGAGCGCGGCGACCTGAACGAGCACTCCGAGAATCTGGATCGTGGACGTCAGCTGCACGGACTTGAGGCTCGTGGCCTGGGCGATCCCGATGAAGACGAGGCCGAGGAGAATCTTGAGCGCTGCCGGCCAGCCAGGAGCCAGGGTGTCCACCGCCACGTAGGCGAGGCCTGAGGTGGCGATGATGCCCGTCAGGGCGAGGCTGAAGCCGCCGAACCATCCGACGCCGCGCCCGTCCTGGAGACCCCACGTGTAGACCGTCCCCTTGTCCGGGATGGCGGCGCTGTTGCACGCCATGCCGTAGCAGACGAGCGCCACAGGGATCATGGCCAGCGCGTAGACGATCGGGGCGCCGCCGCCCACGAGGGGCACGACGAGGGGCGCCGTGACGGCTGCCGAGTAGAGCGGGGCCGCCGAGGAGAGGGCCAGGGTGGTTCCTTGGCGCAGAGTGAGCACAGGCATCAGCTCCTGATGATATTGGGGACGAAGCGGCAGAGGGGGTCAGTCACCCAGCCGTCGCTCTCGCGAATGCCGACGCCGCACGCCTCGTCCCCGATGATCCACGACCCGAGGACGGCCCGGTTCGGCTCGCCGAACGCGCCGGGGAAGTTCGGCAGGGGCGTCCACTCCTGGCACACGAACCCCTCGGCCCCGTAGCGGCCGCTGCCGCGATGGTGCTCTTCGATCCCGTTGCGGACCACCGTGATCCCGTCGCCCTCCCGGCCGTGGAGCGGCTTGCGGACGTAGTCCGTCAGCCCGCCGGTCTCGCCGAGGAACGTCGGGATGAGGTTCTCGTGCCCGGGGTAGAGGTGCCACAGGGCGGCAGAGAGCGCCTTGGTGGAGAGGAACATCTTCCACGCGGGCTCGTACCAGCCGGAGGGCGCGCGCAGGGCGAGCGCCGGGCCGAACTCCTCCGTCATGAGGTCTTCCCACGGGTAGAGCTTGAAGACGCTGTTCATGATGTTCTCGTCGAGGTCCACGAAGTAGTCGGCCACGTAGTCGTACCCGATGTCCGTCATCTCGATGCCCTGCGTGCTCCAGCCTGCCTGCTGAGCGCAGTCGCGGAGGTAGGCGGTGGTCATGATGTCCTCGCCCGTGTCGTCCAGGCCGGTGTGGGCAAAGTACAGCATCTTGTCCGGCCTCGCCTCGCGCAGCTGGCCCCAGCGCTCGATGAGGCTCTCATGGAGAGAGTTCCACTGGTCGGCGGCGGGGAAGACCGTCTCCTTCCAGAACCACTGGACGACGGCGGCCTCGATGAGCCCCGTGGGGGTGTCCGCGTTGTACTCGAGCATCTTGGCGGGCTCAGACGGATCCCGGTAGAGGAGATCGAAGCGGCCGTAGAGATCCAGATCCCCTCGCTCCAGAGAGACGCGGGCATAGTCGAGCGCGTGGTCCGGAATGGAGAGCTGCCGCCAGGGGCTGTTCTTCTTGGCGGACTCTTCAGCGAGGAAGCGGGCCGCCTCCAGGCTCATCCTGTGCAGCTCTTCGGTCACGGTCTCCAGGTGCAGGACCTCCGCCATCGAGAACTCGTAGGCAGCCGATTCGTTCCAGTAGTGAGAAGTCGCGCCAGTGGGCCGCCCCTGGGCGTCGCGGAGCTGGTTGAGGGAGTAGGTGAGGCCTTGACGCTCGATAATGCCTTCCCAGCCGGGCCGGGGAACAGATGAGATCCTGCGCATAGGATGCTCGCTTTCGTCAGAGGGGTATCAGGCTGTGCGGAATGTCAGGCGGTCTGGCGAATCCGTCAGCCGCCCGCACCGCCGCCCTTGCTGCCGAATCCGCCGCGGGAGACTGTTCCCGTCTTGCCGTATTTTCCGCCGCTGCTGCTCACCGTCTGGGACGTCGCGCCCGAAGGCAGGGACTGGGATCCCCCCGAGAGGCTTCCTCCGACCT
>JAGLBH010000245.1 GCA_018260285.1 Arthrobacter sp.
CGCGGGGCGCGCCGGTGTCGGGGGTCGGCGTGTCGGGGGTCGGCGTGCCGGAGTGCCCCAGCCCCGCCTTCGGGAGGCCGCCCAGCGACTCGCGCACGGCGGCGACGGCCCGGAGGAAGACCGGGTCAGGCCTCGCCATGCGCCCCGTCCAGCACGCGGGCGATCCACTCCTCGGGGTGGTGGATCTCGTGCTCGGTCGGCAGGTGCTCGGCCCGCTCGAAGACGCGGTTGAACTCGGCCATGCCGCGCAGCTCCACGACCCGTGTGCAGAAGGCCTGGCCGTCGCGGTACTGGGCGGCCTTCTTGTCCATGCCGAGCCAGCGCAGCAGCGCCTTCTCGACCCCGCTGCGGTTCTGGGCGCGCTCGGTGAAGCGGCGCCGGATCGTCTTGACGCTCGGGATGAGGCTCGCGTCCACGGAGTCCATGACCAGGTTCGCGTGGCCTTCGAGCAGGCTCATGACGCCGGTGATCTCGCTCGTGATCGCGCGGGCCTCTGGGGTGAGGAAGAGCTCGGAGGGGTGAACGCCGTCCGCCCGGTTCTTCTTGACGAGCTCGAGGGTCTTAGCGAGGTTGGCCAGCTCCTGGCTGAGGTCCTCCGCCTGGGCGGTGATCGTGGAAAGCAGCTCGCGGACCTTCCCCTCGAGGTGCCCGCGCAGCCACGGGGCGGCGGCGAACTGCACGCGGTGGGTCTGCTCGTGGAGGCACACCCAGAGGCTGAAGTCGTGCGCGTCCACGTTGAGCTCCTCGCGGACGGCCGCGATCGTGGGGGCCACGAGGAGGAGGGTGCCCTGCCCGTCCGCCGACGGCGTGAACGGGTCGAACTGCCCCAGGATCTTGGTCGAGAGCAGGGACAGCACCGCGCCCATCTGCACGCCGGACGCTGCCCCGCCCACCGCGACCGTCGTGGGGCTGGCCTTCTCGAGGGCCTTGCTGAAGGCCTCCCCGCCGAGGTGCTCGAAGGACTCCGTGGCCGCCTGGATCCACCCCGGGCGGTCGACGACGCGGACCTCGCTCGTCAGATGCGCCGCCGCCTCGAGGCCCGTGATGGCGTGGACCTCCCCGGCGGAGACGGCCGCCAGCACCCGCAGCTGCCGCACCACCTCCAGCGCTTCCTCGTGGGTGGCCTTGGGTCCGCGGGGCGTCATGGCCTTGGACACCGCGAGGGCGATCTTCCTGTTAAAGGGGGCAGTCATGCTGGCCAGTATGCCAAAACCGCCCGGGAGTTGGCCGGGCGGCTCCCGGCGTCGCTCCCCCGCTCCCGGCCTCCCGCCGACCGGGCCGGTACCCGCGGCGCTCCCACGGTTCCCTCCCTCGGCCCCCCGGCGTCCCCGCCGTCCCCGCCGTCCCCGCCGTCCCCGCCGAGTTTGCCGCACATTCGTCACGCCCCGCGTACTTTAACGCTCAACTACCCCGGAATCTCGCAGCTCACGAAAAGAAGACGTGACGGAAGTCCGGCACACTCAGCAAGGCGGTCAGAATGACGCGGACCGCCCGGCAGGGTGAATGGGAGCGAGCAGAGGACGACGACGCCGGCCGCTCTCCCCCGCCAGCCCCGCTACCCAGCAGCCCCCCCTCCGCCAATCCCTCGCCGCCGAGTTTGCCGCACATTCGTCACGCCCCGCGTACTTTAAGGCTCAACTACCCCGGAATCTCGCAGCTCACGAAAAGAAGACGTGACGGAAGTCCGGCACACTCAGCAAGAACCCCGGAGGGCTCGCTACGTCGTGGGTCGGGTTTCCCCGGAGGGCTCGCCTGCCTGGAAGGCGACGGCGGCAGCGTTGGCTTTCTTGCGAATGCTCCACCAGGGGACGACGGCGAGGCACATGGGCACAAAAGCGGGAATCGACAGCGCGCTCCACCCTGTCCAGAGTTGAAGCGCTCCCACCAGAAGGGAAATCACGCCAGCGCCCAGGACGAGAAGAGCCGTCGCGCCCATGTCCGGCCACACCGCCTTGTGCGCTGCGAACCAGGCCTCTCGGGAGGAGCGAGTCGCCTTCGTGGAGTAGCCCAGCACCAGGTTGGGGCCGATCTTCCCGCGCGACAGCCCTCTCGCCACAAACCACCCCAGGGCGCCGATCACCAGCAGCACGACCCCGTACACAATTCCCGTCATGGAGGCATCCTAAGGGAAGTGAGGGGCCCGCGGTCATCGCGCACCCGCCCAACGCCTCTCCCCGCCCCGGCCCCCGTCTCGGCCTACCCTCGCCCCCCTCGACCTTGCCGGACATTCACACCGCTGGGCGTACTTTAAAGCTCAACTACCCCGGAATCTCGCGATTTTTCCGGGCGACTCGTGATGGAAGTGCGGCACACTGAGGACAGGCGGTGCGCTCCGGGAAGTCCGGCATACTGAGGCCAGGCGGGCGGATCACGACGACGACGGAGCCCCTTCGCCCGGAGCCCC
>JAGLBH010000246.1 GCA_018260285.1 Arthrobacter sp.
GGCTTCCCGGCGGCCGTGCCCGTCTCCGTGCCGTTGACGAGGAGGTAGCCGAGAAGGGCCAGCCCCGTGCGGAGCTGGTCGACGTCCGGCCCGACGCTCTCAGCGTCGATGTCCCGGTAGAAGGGGAAGGTGCCCGTGAGGGCGATGACCGGCTGGCCCTGGAGGTCCGCCACGAGCATTCCCGATCTCACGAGGTCCCCCGGGCGGACCGGGATCCGCGTGGCCACCTGGGCGTCGCCGGGCAGGTCGATCGTCCGCACGGTGGTGAATCCCGCCTCGCAGTTCAGCTGGATCCGGTCTTCGATGCGCCCCTTCTCCACGGACGCGGTGACCCTGCTCGGGGGCGGCGGCGCGACTGCCTGCCGCCGCTGCTCCGGGGACTGGACGCTCTGCGCCGTGAACCACGTGCCCGCGGTGAGGCCTGCCACGAGGACGGCGCCGATCGACGCCTTGACTGCCTTGTTCATGCCGACTACCGAATCGAGGCGGCGTTCTGCTCGCCGCGCTGGTTGATCTCGGTGAGGACGGTCAGGTCGCTGCCGTACTGCTCGAAGAGCGAGGTCAGGTGGGCGTTGATCGAGGAGGTCATGGCGCCCTCGTAGTCCACCTCTTCACGGCAGCGGGCGTCCTTGACAGCCAGCTCCTTCCCTCCGGCTCGGTTCTCCTGGAGCACCTGGTGCGCGAGCCGCGACGGGCTCTCAGCGCTCTTGACCCCGGCAGACTCCATGCACGCGGCCCACCGCTCGTCGATCCCCTTGTCCATGTTGACGACTCCCAGGCTGACGACGGGTGTGAGGACGCTGTGCAGGAGGCCCGTCACCCGCATGCCGTCCTCAGCAGAGCCGTAGACCGCAGCGTAGCTCTTGCCGAGGCAGCCGTCCTTCCCCACGCTGCCCTTGATGCCCATGAGCTCAGCAGTCACCGCTCCCTGCTCGGGGTCTCCCATGAAGGCTGCGCTTCCGGTCTCCCTCCCTCCGGAGCTCTCCTGGCTCTGGGCGCTCGTGTATCCCGTTTCCCGCGCCTGGGCCACGCTCAGCGGGCGGGGTTCCGCGAGACCCCGAATGGTGGGCGGCGGCGTGGACGGAGGATTCCAGGCCTCTCCCGCCTCTGCCATGCAGCGGGCGAGGTAGCGATGCCGGGCCGCTTCCGCCACGCGGTTGCCCTGGAGGAGCGCCTCGGCTTTGGAGATGGCCTGGGGGTCCGGATTCTTGGCAGGGGTCAGCTCAGTGATCGCCGCGCGCCCGGACGAGCTGGCGTCCGGAGTGCCTCCTCCTGCTGTGCAGGCGGACAGAGCGATGACGGAGAGGACAAGGCTGGCTGTGGCCATCAAAGGCTTCTTCATGGGGGTGTGCTTTCTTCCCGTGACGAACACCACGCGTGTGGATGGCCCACAGTGTATCAACGGTCTATTAAACGACCAATCGACCTGCTATAGGGGGCTGAGCCCCTCAGTCGCCCTCAAGCCACGGCACGGCGAGGAAGCCGAGGAAGGCCCCGAGGAACACCTCCAGGCCCAGCATCCAGAACACCTGGAGCGGGTCCGCCCCGATCTGTGTGAAGCGGCCGATGCCCAGCGAGCCCGAGCTGACCCACGCGGCAAAGGCCCCGAAGAGCCCGCCGCCCAGGCCGATGACGAGGGAGTTCAGGCCCATGCCCAGAGCGGCCGCGCCCAGCCCGGTCCCCAGGCGCAGCTCGATCCACTCGCTCAGGTGGTCCTCCCCCTCCCGGAGGAACCACCAGGCGGCCACCCCGCCGCAGAGCACCGGCACGGCCAGGGCGGCCATGGCCCACGGAGAGACCTGCATGGGGATCGCCGCGAGCATGGGAAAGGGCGGCAGGGCACCCATCGTGGTGCCCAGCGGGCTCGCCACCGTGTTCACGCCGAAGGAGAACCCCGCCCCGGAGAGCCAGGCCAGCGTCCAGGCGAGGGCGTTCGGAAGGTACCCCGCCTGCATCACGGCCAGGGCGAACGTCCCGGAGAGCGACGCCGACACCCCGTCATAGGCCGCCATGACGGGGGCCCAGTGCGCACCGATCGCCGCTGCCAGGCTCAGGGAGCTCGCCGCCACCAGGGCCGCTGCCAGAACGAAGACGGCCCGGCTGATCGCCCGCACGTAGTCGAGCCCCCAGCGCCACCACTGGCCCTTGGCCTGGATCCAGCGGTCCCTCTTGATGAACGCGAGAGGCCCCCCGGCCTGGACCACACCGCCGAGCAGCAGCGCCGCTCCGCCCCACGCGAGGGGCACGGCCAGCGAGCGCGTGAGCTCGGCCCCCGCGAACTCCGGCGTTGCGAAGAAGGCCACCGCCAGGTTGACGACGCCCACCGCGGCGAGGAACGCCCCGCAGCCCGCGGCGAATCCCGACCGCTGGCGCGCCGCGGCG
>JAGLBH010000247.1 GCA_018260285.1 Arthrobacter sp.
CGCTCGCCACGCGCCGCCCCTGGCTGACCGTGGCCGCGTGCGTCCTGGCCCTCGGCGCCCTGGCCATCCCCGCCTCCCAGATGCGCCTCGCGCTGCCCGACGGCGGCCAGGAGGCCGCGGACTCCACCCAGTACAAGGCGTACACCGCCATCGGCAAGGCCTTCGGAGAGGGCATCAACGGCCCGCTCGTCGTCGTCACGGACCTGCCCAAGGGCCTCACCCAGGAGCAGGCAGATGAGATCCAGTACAAGGTGGCGGACAAGATCCGCGGCATGAAGGACGTCACCGCGGCTGTGCCCGGCGCGCTCTCCGAGAACCGCGAGACCGGCGTGATCCAGGTGATCCCCAAGGAGGGCCCGGCGTCGGAGTCCACGAAGGACCTCGTCAACGCCATCAAGGCCGAGCAGGGCGCCATCAAGGACGAGACGAAGGCCACCGCGCACGTCTCGGGCCAGGCGGCCGTGCAGATCGACGTCTCCCAGACGCTCGCCGACGCCATGCCGCTGTACCTGACCGTGGTGGTGGGCCTCTCGCTCCTCCTGCTGCTCCTGGTGTTCCGCTCCCTCGTGGTGCCGCTGCTCGCGACGGGCGGATTCCTGCTCTCGCTCTTCGCCACGCTGGGCGCCGTCGTCGCCATCTACCAGAACGGGTTCCTCGCGGGCCTGTTCAACGTGACCACCCCGGGGCCGATCCTCAGCTTCCTGCCCACGATGGTGGTCGGCATCCTCTTCGGCCTGGCGATGGACTACCAGATGTTCCTCGTCTCCGGCATGCGGGAGGCCTACGTGCACGGCAAGCCGGCGCGCCAGGCGATCCTCACGGGGTTCAACCACGGGGCGCGCGTGGTCACCGTGGCGGCGCTCATCATGGTCTCCGTCTTCGCGGGCTTCATCTTCTCGGACCAGTCAATGATGCGGCCCATGGGCTTCGGCCTGGCCTTCGGCGTGCTCGTGGACGCCTTCGTGGTGCGCCTCACGCTGACGCCGGCCCTGCTGCACATTCTCGGGGAGAAGGCCTGGTGGCTTCCCGCCTGGCTGGACCGCATCCTGCCGGACGTCGACGTCGAGGGCGCTAGGCTGGAAGACCAGAAGAACGCCTAAACGCAGCAGCACTGCTGACTTCAAGGAGTCTCCATGAACCCGAACGCAGAGAACGAGCCCACCGAGCCAGTCCGGACGAACAGCGGCTCGAGCGCCCTGCGCCACACCACAGGCGCTCCCGAAGAGGTGCCGACGCTCCTCAGCGCTCGGGGGCTCAGCGCGCAGGGTCTCAGCAGCCAGGAGACGGAGTCCGCAGAGGCCGAGCACTCGGGCCTGACCCTGGGAGAGCGCCTGGCGCGCGAAGCCGAGGCCAAGCGCCGCGAGCACACGGACCCGCCCACCGGGTTCGTCTCCACGGGCCCCATCCGCGAGGCGATCGACCCCGCGACGGGCGCCATCCTGACCACAGGCGAGGGCCCCGGCACGCAGCCCCACCCGGCCATCCACCAGGTGGGCTCCTCCGGGGACACGCGGCACATCCCCACGGGGGCGGCGCCGGTCGAGGCGACCCCCGTCGGCGGGCTGCCCCTCTCCCGCCAGGATACGCGGTTCGACGACGAGGCCCCCCGCGGGCTTGCGGGCATCACGGATCAGGGCACCCGCCCCGAGCCGGACTTCCTCAACGGGTTCGACGACGACGAGGTGGGCGACTACGTTCCCGGCCAGTGGGACGAGGCCCCTCAGGAGAGCGCAGCTCCGCGCCCCCGCTCCGCCGAGGCGGCGCTGGATCCGGAGGCGACTGTGCCCACCTCCCCGCCAACACCACGGCCCTGCCCATCGTGGCCAGCACCTCCACGGGGCTGAAGGGCGCGGCGGCCGTCGGAGCCCACGAGGACATGATCCAGGCCGAGCGACGCCGGGACGAGGACACCCCCTTCCTGCGACGCTCTGTGGAGGACGCCCCCTCTGAGCGGGCTGTCTCCTCCGAGGCCGAGTACGCGAGCCGCCTGGCCCTGCTGGACCGCGAGAAGGAGGAGTTCGGGGGGCTGAAGCTCGGCTCCGGGTTCTTCGGCTGGCTCACGGCCGCGGGCATGATGTCCATCCTCACCCTCACGGGAGCCTCGATTCTGGGGGCCGTGGCCTACATCTCCAACATGACCCCCACTGAGGTGACCCGCACCGTCAAGTCCTACACCACGGGCGCCGCGCTCACGGGCTCCCAGGGCGTCTCGGCGGCCATTGTCGCGGGGCTGTGCCTCTTCCTGTCCTTCCTCGCGGGCGGCTACGTGGCAGGTCGCATGGCCCGCTTCTCCGGGCTGCTCCAGGGCTTCGGCGTCTGGCTGTGGTTCCTGGCAATCTCGGCGGCGCTGGC
>JAGLBH010000248.1 GCA_018260285.1 Arthrobacter sp.
ACGCCTGCCCCGCGGCGGCGAGCTCTGCGTGCTCGTCCTCCGTCGAGGGGGTGGCGAGGCCTGCCTCAGAGAGCGTCCGGGCGAGCGACTCTGCTCGTCGGCGGGCGCCCTCCAGCGCGCTGCGGTGCTGTGCCGCGACGGCCTCGAGCTGGGCGATCTGCGCGCCGCCGCTCGCGTGATAGGCCGCTTCGAGCTCCTTGAGGCGGCTCTTGGCGGCGCTCTCAGCGGTGACCAGCGCGTCTGCGCGGGCGGTTCCGCGGCTCGCCCTGTCCTGGGCTGCGGCGTCGACGGCCTCGAGCGTCTGGGCTGTTCGCCGGGCCTGCCAGAGGGCGAAGGGCGAATCGCCGTCGGGATCCCCGAGAGTCCCGAGGACCGACTGGGTCTCCAGGGCGGCCACGAGCTCGGCGTGCTGGTCCTCGATGCCGTCGAGGTGCTCGATCTGCTCTCGGGCGGTGAGCATCTGCGTGCGCATGTCGACCAGGCTCCGGTACCCGGCGAGGGCCTCCTCCGCGAGCGCGAAGGTGCCCGGGCGGCTGAGAACCAGAGACTGGTAGAGGGCGTCCACCGTGTCCATGGGCGCGGCCGACTGGACCTTGTGCATGAGGCTGAGGGCCTGCTCGCCGTCGCCGGGGATCTCGAACTCGCGGAAGACGGCGTCCCGGAGAGCCTCGAAGGAGCGGTGGAGCTCCCACCCCGGAATGCGGGCGGAGAGGTCCGCGAACTTCGACTCGACGAACGGCTCAAGCTCGGTCAGCGCGAAGGCGCGGCGCAGAACGCCCAGGCGCACGGTGATGTTCGTCAGGCTCACCGCGTGGGCCGGGACGTAGAAGACGCGGACCACCGTGAGGATCTCCCCCGCGCTCGAGGCGAACTGGCCTGCGATCGCGCCCCAGGCGTCCGCCGGGCGTCCCTGGGCGTCCTGGCCGCGGAGCGTGAGCGCGATGCTGTCCTCGCCCTGGCCGCTCTTGCCCACCTGCCCGCGGACGTAGGACAGCGGCGTGCGGCGGGTGCTCCGCCCGGACTCGTTCGACGCGCTGTTGAGCGAGATCCGGTTGTCGTGGAAGAGCATGAGGAACGCGTCGAGAATCGTCGACTTTCCCGTTCCGGAGGCGCCCACAAGCAGGTTCGCGTCCTCGTCGAACGGAACGGAGTGGGGGCCCTGGAAGCTGCCCCAGTTGTAGAGATCCAGCGAGGAGAGGCGCCAGCGCGGCCGGGCGTCCGTGCCCGGGAAGGCCATCGTGCTCATGCGTGCTCTCCTTCGGTGTGGGCGGCGGCGTCCAGGGCGTCCTTGAACTCCTGGAGACGGGCGGCTGTGAGCAGGTGCGGCAGGACGGGCGAGACGCCGAACTCCTCCGCTTCGTCGGCCCGCTCCCCCTGGGGCGCCACGAGGATCTTGTCCTGGGCGAGGCGGCTGATCGCCTGGTTCTTGGCGCGATGCTCGGCGACCATGTCCGTGGACGAGGGCCTCATGACGACGTCGAGGTGCTCCAGCATGTCCGAGCGCCTGACCCACACCTGCCTCAGGCCGGCCGCGTTGACCCACTGAGACCGCAGCCAGAGGAGCAGCGCCGCCTCGTAGACCGAGTACTTCTCCGAGCGGATCGGCGTCATGGCTCCAGAGAGATCCGCCGCGCCCTCGGCCGGGCGCTTGAACGCGGTGCGAGCGAGAGGAAGACGCCGTTGAGCCAGGCCTCCGCCTGGGCCTCGTGCTTCTCCAGCGCCGTCCAGGCCTGCTCGTTCCGCGGGTGCATCCCGTCGATGAACGGGCTCTTCAAGAGCTTGACGAGGGCGGCCCGCAGGGCCATCGGAAGGTCCGAGGCGTCCCCCTCGAAGACGGGCTCAGGCCGGGGCGCGCGCGCTGCCCTGTCCTCCATGAAATCTGTCACCGTTCGCCTTTCACTTCGTCAGTCTGCTCGGGGGCTCCCTGGCCGCGGGCCATGGTCATGCGGGGGCCGATGAAGTCGATCCGCCGCCCGGTGAGGCCCGTCCTCACCCCGTAGACGGCCGTCTGGCCCTCCTCGACGCCGCCGTCCTTCTCCTCCCCGGCTGCCGTGGCCACGAGGCGCAGCAGGCCCACGAGATCCGGCAGCCGCCTGTCCTCGTCCGCGAGGGCGGCGAAGATCTGCTCGCCGGTGAGCTCGTCCGCCTCCGTCTCCTCGAAGAGAGCGTCGATGCGCGCGAGGATGGCCCTCTCGTGGGGCCCGCCTCGGGCCAGGAGAGTCCGCAGGGCCTGCCCGGGATCCGCGGCCGGAGGCTCCGAGGGCGCGGGCGCCAGCGGGGGAACGCCCGCAAAGCGGGGCTGTTCCGCGGCAAGCCGGAGAGCCGG
>JAGLBH010000249.1 GCA_018260285.1 Arthrobacter sp.
GGTCCACACCCCGCCGATGCCGGTCGCAAAGGCCACGGCGAAACGCTCGGGATCCACCTCAGGGGCCCCGGCGTCGGCCCATGCCTCTCGGGCGGCGACCATGCCGAACTGAGTGGAGGGGTCCATGCGCTTGGCCTCGACGCGGGAGAGGACCTCAAGCGCCGGGGTCGAGGCGCGTCCTGCGATCTTCGTCGGGAGGTCGTACTTCTCAACCCAGTCGTCCTCAAGACGGCGGATGCCGGAGACTCCCTTGACGGCGTTCGCCCAGAGTTCTTCAACAGTGCCGCCGATGGGCGTAGTGGCTCCGAGACCGGTGATGACGACCTTGCGCGACATGGCGTGTCCTTCGATGGTGGGTGGATCTGAAAACATGCGGGGGTGAAGCAGGGGCCGCCGGCGCTGGCCAGCGGCCCCACAGAGCGACTTAGGCGCTGGCGTTGACGATGTAGTCCACCGCGTCGCCGACGGTCTTGAGGTTCTTGACGTCCTCGTCCGGGATCTGAACGCCGAACTGCTCTTCGCAGTTGACGACGATCGTCATCATGGAGATCGAGTCGATGTCTAGATCATCGGCGAACGACTTGTCGAGCTGCACGTCGGCCGTCTCGATGCCGGTCTCTTCGTTGACGATCGATGCGAGTCCGCTGAGGACTTCTTCCTTCGTAGCCATGGTGGCTCCTTCGTGTATGAGGTGTGGTGCACAGGTGCGTGCACTCGGGGAGTTCATCCGGTCTCGTCAGAGAACGGACCCCGGGGTGGGCCCCCGGAAAACAAGGCGGATCAGGGGAGGACGACGACCTGGGCGCCGAAGACGAGACCCGCGCCGAATCCGATCTGCAGAGCCAGCTTCCCGCTGAGCTCCGGCTTCTCGTCGAGCATGCGCCGCATGGCCATCGGGATGGAGGCGGCGGAGGTGTTGCCCGTGTCGGCGATGTCCCGCGCCACGTGAACCGTCTCGGGGAGCTTGAGCTGCTTGACCATCTCGTCGATGATGCGCATGTTCGCCTGATGGGGAAGGAACGCCCCCAGGTCAGATGCCTCGATGCCGGCCGCCTCGAGGGCCTTCCGGGCCATCTTGGCCATCTCCCAGACTGCCCACCGGAAGACGGTCTGCCCGTCCTGGCGCAGCGTGGGCCACCCGCAGGAGGGGTCCTCGCGAACGTCCAGGAGCGAGTGCGTCATGCGGATCGCCTCCCACTTGGAGCCGTCCGAGCCCCAGACCGACGGGCTGATGCCCGGGGTCTCGCTTGCTCCGACGACGACAGCCCCTGCGCCGTCTCCGAGGAGGAAGCTGATGGTCCTGTCGGCCGGGTCCACGAAGTCAGAGAGCTTCTCGACGCCGACGACGAGCACGTGCTCCGCCATGCCGGAGCGGACGAGAGCATCTGCCTGGGCTACGCCGTAGCAGTACCCTGCGCAGGCGGCCGAGATGTCGAAGGCGGGAACGCCGTCGGCCCCGATCCGGTGCGCCAGCAGGGCCGCGGCCGACGGGGTGGCGTACGGGTGGGTGACGGTGGCGACGATGACCGCGCCGATGGCGGACGCCTCGAGGCCTGCGTGCTCCAGGGCCTGGCGGCTGGCGGCCTCGGCCAGGTCCACGACGGAGACGCTCTCCTCTGCGCGGCGGCGCGTTACAATGCCGGTGCGCTGACGGATCCACTCGTCGCTCGAGTCGATGGGACCCACAAGGTCCTCATTCGGCACGATGAGGGTGCCGCGGCATTCGCCGACTCCGAGGATGCGCGCGTGCTCGCGAGCGGTCAGTTGTGTCAATTCAGCCATGATCAGTTGTGAACTTCCTCGTTGTGGGAAGCGGAGTGGGACTCCGCGAAGGCACGGGCGCCGTCAAGATCCTCAGGGGAGGAGAGCGTGAAGCGCTCGACTCCCTTGAGACCCCGTTTGGCCAGTCCGGCGAGCGTCCCGGCAGGCGACACTTCGAGAATACCGGTCACACCCTGCGTCTCCATGGTCTCCATGCAGAGATCCCAGCGGACGGGGCGGGTCACCTGATCCACAATGAGGTCCAGCACCCGCCGTCCGTCCGTCACCGGGGACCCGTCGCGGTTCGTCAGGAGAGTCACAGTCGGATCCTCCGGAGAGAGGCCCGCGCAGAAGGCGCGGAGAGGGTCCACGGCAGACTCCATGAAGGACGTGTGGAAGGCTCCGGCCACCTTGAGCTCGACGACGCGGGCGCGCGCCGGGGGCTCGGCCGCAAGGGCGTCGATGGCCGCGCGGGAGCCGGCGGCCACGAGCTGACCGGGGCAGTTGGCGTTCGCCACGGAGGCGCCGGCGGCGTCAATCGCGGCGAGCACCTCGTCCTCG
>JAGLBH010000024.1:0-12011 GCA_018260285.1 Arthrobacter sp.
GAGGGGCCTGTGCCCGTGCACCCCGTAAAAACCGGGGGCACAAGAAAACTTGGGGGGGGGCAGCAGAGCGCCGAGAGAGTCCGACGGCGCGTGCCCCCTCCACCGTGGGCCCCACAGACGAGCGGGCCCCGCCAGGAAGGCCACCGAACCCGCGCCAGGATGGCCACCGAACCCGACCTGACGGCCACCGAACCCCCGCCAGGAAGGCCACCGGGCCCCGCCAGGCATGGAAGAGGCCCCCGCCGCCCTGGGAATCCAGGGAGACGGGGGCCTCTTTCACTGCGGAAGGTAAGGGATTTGAACCCTTGGTACGGGGTTACCGCACACTGGTTTTCAAGACCAGCTCCTTAGGCCGCTCGGACAACCTTCCATGCTCGGCATTCCAGCGTCGCTCCTCCCATCATGGCATACCCCCAGCTCTGGTTCGAATTGGCTAGCCTGGGGGAATGCGAGCAGTCACAGCACCCACGCCAGGCGGCCCCGAGGCCCTGAAACTCACCGAGATGCCCGAGCCCGTGCCCTCCGAGGGGCAGGTGCTCCTGCGGGTCGCGGCGGCAGGGGTCAACCGGGCGGACGTCCAGCAGCGCCGCGGCCACTACCCGCCTCCGCCGGGGGAGTCGGACGTGCTCGGCCTCGAGGTCTCCGGGCTGGACGAGGAGGGGAATCCCCATGCCGCCCTGCTTGCCTCGGGGGGCTACGCCGACGCCGTCGTCGTCGACCGATCCCTCCTGCTTCCCATCCCGCGCGGGGTGAGCCTCCAGGACGCGGCCGGCCTGCCCGAGGCCGCAGCCACCGTGTACTCCAACCTCGTCATGGAGGCGGGCCTGGCCGCGGGGGACCGTGTGCTCATTCACGGAGGCGCCGGCGGAATCGGCTCCTTCGCCGTGCAGTTCGCGGCAGCGATGGGGGCGCGCGTCTTCGCCACCGTCTCGAGCGAGGAGAACGCCGACTACGTCCGCGGCCTCGGGGCTGAGCTGGCGATCAACTACCGGGAGGAGGACTTCGCGGAGCGCGTTCGCGAGGCCGCCGGGGGAGCGGACATCATTCTCGACGTCGTGGGGGCCGCCTACCTGGAGCGCAACGTGGAGGCGCTGGCCCTCGGCGGGAGGCTCGTCGTCATCGGGCTGCAGAAGGGGCGCCGCGGCGAACTCGATCTGGGAGCTCTCCTCGCCAAGCGCGCACGGGTCATCGCGACGACCCTGCG
Source organism: Arthrobacter sp. (assembly GCA_018260285.1). Lineage (GTDB taxonomy): Bacteria > Actinomycetota > Actinomycetes > Actinomycetales > Micrococcaceae > Falsarthrobacter. Next base: position 1,205 of record JAGLBH010000024.1, read on the forward strand.
CAGCCGCCCCCTGGAGGAGAAGGCCCGCATCGTGGAGGGGGTCGTCCGCGATGTCTGGCCCCTCATCGAGGACGGCCGCATCCGCACGAGCACGCACGCCGTCTTTCCCCTGAGCGAGGCGGCCGAGGCTCACAGGTTCTTCGACTCCGGCTCACATCGTGGAAAAATCCTCCTGACCTTTCAGTGATTTCATGGCAAGATCAAAGGAGACGCCCGCCACAGTCCTGCGGCGGCTGACTGCCAATCAACTTCTTGATCTCCCGCCGTGATGATGAGGTGCCCGTGAAATCCGAGATGCGCTCTGACCTTCGCCCCGATCCAGCCCTGCCGCCCGCCGGACTCGACGAGAGCGTGGTGGCGGCTGAGCGCCGGAAGACCACCCCCGTGAAGATCGCCGTCTGGGTGGCCGTGGCCCTCATCGGCGGTCTGGGGTGGAGCGTCCTCGCCTTCTCCCGGGGCGAGAGCATCAACGCCATCTGGTTCGTCTTCGCCTCCGTGGCCAGCTACCTCCTGGCCTACCGGTTCTACGCGACCTTCGTCGAGGCCAGGCTCCTCAGGCCGGACGACACGCGGGCCACGCCGGCCGAGTACAAGGCCGACGGCAAGGACTACGCCGCCACCGACCGCCGCGTGCTCTTCGGCCACCACTTCGCGGCCATCGCCGGGGCGGGCCCCCTCGTCGGCCCCGTCCTCGCGGCCCAGCTGGGCTACCTGCCGGGCACCGTGTGGATCATCGCCGGCGCCATCTTCGCCGGGTGCGTCCAGGACTACGTGGTCCTCTTCTTCTCCATGCGCCGCGGCGGCCGCTCCCTCGGCCAGATGGCCCGGGACGAGCTGGGCCTCATCGGCGGCACGGCGGCCATCGTCGCCACGCTGGCCATCATGGTCATCATCACGGCGATCCTCGCGCTCGTCGTCGTCAATGCCCTGGGCGAGTCCCCGTGGGGCGTCTTCTCCGTCTCGATGACCCTGCCGATCGCCCTCTTCATGGGTGTCTACCTGCGCTACTGGCGGCCGGGGCGGGTCACGGAGATCTCGGTCATCGGGTTCGTCATGCTCATGGCGGCGATCATCGGCGGGCGGTTCGTCGGCGAGTCCCAGTGGGGCTCCCAGTTCTTCCACTGGGACAAGACGACGATCGCGTGGGTCATCATCATCTACGGCTTCGTGGCGGCCGTCCTTCCGGTGTGGCTGCTCCTCGCCCCGCGCGACTACCTCTCCACGTTCATGAAGGTCGGCACGATTGTCATGCTCGCGCTGGCCATCGTCGTCGTCCGCCCGGAGCTCCACGTCCCCGCGTTCTCCGAGTTCGCGAGCCGCTCGGACGGGCCGGTCGTGGCCGGCAGCCTCTTCCCCTTCCTCTTCGTGACGATCGCCTGCGGTGCGCTCTCCGGCTTCCACTCCCTCATCGCCTCGGGCACCACCCCGAAGATGGTGGAGAAGGAGCGGCAGACCCGCCTCATCGGCTACGGCGGCATGGCCATGGAGTCCTTCGTGGCGATCATGGCCCTCGTGGCGGCGCTCTCGATCGACCGCGGCGTGTACTTCGGCATGAACGCCTCCGCTGCCGCGACGGGCGGCACGGCCGAGGGCGCTGCGGCCTTCGTCAACGGGCTCGGCCTGACGAACGTGCACCTCGCCCCGGAGATGATGAAGGAGCTCGCGGCGAACGTGGGCGAGCACTCGATCGTCTCCCGCACCGGCGGCGCCCCCACCCTCGCGGTGGGCCTGGCCCAGATCATGCACCAGGTGGTCGGGGGGTCCGCGATGATGGGCTTCTGGTACCACTTCGCCATCATGTTCGAGGCGCTCTTCATCCTCACGGCGGTCGACGCCGGAACCCGCGTGGCCCGTTTCATGCTCCAGGACACCCTGGGCAACGTGCACCCCAAGTTCCGGGACATGTCCTGGCGGCCGGGCGCCTGGATCTGCACGGCCATCATGGTGGCCGCCTGGGGCGGGATCCTCATCATGGGCGTCACCGATCCGCTCGGCGGCATCAACACGCTCTTCCCGCTCTTCGGCATCGCGAACCAGCTGCTCGCGGCCATCGCGCTCGCGGTCTGCATGAGCATCGCCGCGCGTGCCGGGCGCGCCCGGTCCCTGTGGATCCTCGCGGTTCCGCTGGCCTTCGTCACCGCGGTCACCGTGACGGCCAGCATCCAGAAGATCTTCTCCTCCAACCCCAAGATCGGCTACTGGGCGCAGCACCAGCAGTTCAAGGACGCCGTGGCCGCAGGCAAGAAGAGCCTCGGCGCCGCGAAGACCCCCGAGGCCATGGACGCGGTCATCCGCAACACGGCCGTCCAGGGCTCACTCTCGATCCTCTTCGTGCTCCTGGCCCTCGTGGTCATCGCAGCGGGCGTGATCGCCACGGTGCGCTCCGTCCGCGCAGGCTCTGAGGACACGAGCACCGAGGACCCCTTCGTGCCCAGCCGGATCTACGCGCCCTCGGGGCTCATCGCCTCGCCCGCGGAGAAGGAGCTCGAGGCCCAGTGGGCCGGACTGGGGCGCAGCACCGTAAAATCGCACCATGCCTGATCCAGCTTCCGCCGCCCGCCTCCGGGCCTCGCTCGCGTCCGCGCGCCGCCTCTTCCGGGGCATTCTCGGGGCAGACGCCTACGAGAAGTACCTGGCCCACCACGAGCGCCTCGCCGCCTCGGGGGAGTGCAGCGCGCCGCCCATGACCGAGCGGGAGTTCTGGCGGGACAAGACGGACCGCCAGGAAGCCAACCCCCAGGGGAGGTGCTGCTGAATGGCGCTCTTCGGGGCGTACCGCGCCAAGCGGCGGGACGACCAGGAGCTCGGCGCCGGCGTGTGGCGGCGGGCCCATGACCGCTATGTGCGCGGGCTGGACCGCTACCACCAGGTCCTCGAGTCCGCTGAGGGCGAGCTCTACGACGAGCTCGTCCTTGTGGCCGACACCCTCTCCTCCGCGCTGCCCCGGGTGCGGGCTGTCTGCGCGACCGCCCAGCGGATCACCCCCAGCGGCGACCTCCAGGTGCCCGGCGGGCAGCTGACCGGCCTCCACCGCTGCCTCTCCCGAGCGGGCAATCTCCTGGCCGCCGCGAGCGAGGCCGCCGCAATGGCCGGCCTGGAGGCTGCCGAGGGGGCTGACGTGGCCGAGCAGGCCGAGAGCGTTCGCCGACGCGCCCGCGCCGTGCTCGAGGAGGTGGACCAAGCCGAGTCCATCGTGGCCTCCCGCTGAGGCGGTCCCTCGGGATGCTGCTGCGGGGGAGGCGGCCGCGGCGTCGTCGTTCCCCTGGGATGTTCGGTCTCCGCGTAAATGCTCCGGAGGGGTTCCGCTGGCCCGCCTGCGGGTGTTGACTGGGCCTATGACCACTTCACAAGAGAACACGACTGTCCCAGACCTGAGCCTCAACGACGGGCTCACGATTCCTCAGCTCGGCTTCGGCGTGTGGCAGGTGGAGGACGACGGCGCAGAGGCCGCTGTGCTCGAAGCCCTCAAGGCCGGATACCGCCACATCGACACGGCCAAGATCTACGGCAACGAGGAGGGCGTGGGCCGCGCCATCGCGACGTCAGGCCTTCCGCGCGAGGAGCTCTTCATCACGACGAAGCTCTGGAACTCGGACCAGGGGTACGACTCGGCCATCGCGGCCCTCGAGGGCTCGCTTGAGCGCTTGGGCCTCGAGTATGTGGACCTCTACCTCATCCACTGGCAGCAGCCGAAGCGCGGCCTCTACCTGGACAGCTGGAAGGCGCTCATCGAGCTCAAGAAGCGCGGGCTGGCCAAGAGCATCGGCGTCTCCAACTTCACGGAGGAGGGCCTCCGGGAGATTATCGACGCCACGCAGGTGACCCCCGTCATCAACCAGGTGGAGACCCACCCGTACTTCAACCAGCGCGCGCTCAACGCGGTGGAGCAGGAGCTGGGCGTCCTGCACGAGTCCTGGTCCCCGCTCGGCCAGGGCAAGGAGCTTCTCGAGGACCCGGTGCTCGCCGAGATCGCGGAGCGCCTCGGCGCCACGCCCGCCCAGGTGGTCATCGCCTGGCACCTGGCGCTCGGGCATGTGGTCATCCCCAAGTCCGTGACGCCCTCGCGCATTCAGGAGAACTTCGCATCTCTGAGCGTGACGCTGACGGCAGAGGACGTCGAGCGGATCAACGGCCTGGACAAGGGCGACGCAGGCCGCATCGGCCCGGATCCGGCGGTCTCCGACTTCGAGTGACGCCGGGCTCCCGGCCCCAATTTGCGGGGGAGGCGCCCCTGGGGTAATGTGGTGGCTGTTGTTCGAAAGAACAGCGTGCCTCCTTAGCTCAGATGGTAGAGCGTATCACTCGTAATGATAAGGTCGCCGGATCGATCCCGGCAGGGGGCTCCCAGAGAACGCCTCGTCTCCACTCGGAGACGGGGCGTTTCCCGTTTCCCGTCCCGTATCCGCTCCAACGAGATGCCCAGCTCAGCCCGTCAGCAGCCTGAAGCCGAGGAAGAGCATGAGCAGCCCCACGAACGTGTCCAGGACCCGCCAGGTGACGGGCCGCGCGAAGACCGGGGCCAGCAGACGGGCGCCGAACCCCACGGCGGTGAACCACAGGACGCTCGCCAGCATGGCGCCTGCGCCGAACGCCCAGCGGCCGTCTCCGTGAGCAGCCGCCGCAGAGCCCAGGAACACGAGCGTGTCCAGGTAGACGTGGGGGTTGAGCCACGTGAGAGCCATCATCGTCATGATGAGTCGCGCCCGGTGTGACAGCCCCTTGGCCGCTGCGGGCGCGCTCTCCTCCACTCCCTCAGCCTGAGCGGGAGCCAGCGTCTCGCCTCCTCCCAGGAGGCCCTTCTTGAGGGAGAGGAAGCCGTAGCAGAAGAGGAAGATCGCACCGATCCACTTGACGCCGACGATGAGCTGAGGGGCCGCCTGAACCAGGGCGCCCATGCCGCCGACGCCCGCCGCGATGAGCAGGATGTCCGAGACGGCGCATACCAGCACGAGCCACAGGACGTTGTCCCGGCGAATGCCCGCCCGCAGAAGCATGGCGTTCTGGGTGCCGATGGCGGCGATGAGAGCGAGCCCTGTGCCGAGGCCTGCCAGGATGTCTGTCAGAGCGAAAGTCATAGGCGCAAGCCTAGACCGATGAGGCCCCTAGGAGCAGACGGTGTCCGCGGCGGGCATCGTTCCCTGGGCGAGGTAGGTCTCCACGGCCTTGTTCACGCACTCGTTGCCCCGGCCGTAGGCCGTGTGGCCGAAGGCGTCGTACGTCAGCAGAACGGCCTTCTCACCCAGGGCAGACGTGAGCTGCTTGGCCCAGTCATACGGCGTGGCCGGGTCGTACTTCGTTCCGACGACGAGGGCCTCGACGGAGCTCTCCGGCGTGACCGCAGGGGCGGGGGAGGAGGGCTTGACCGGCCATTCCACACAGGAGACCTGGGAGTACCCCATGAGCGGGCCCATGAAGGGCGCCTCGGCTGTGAGCTTGGCCGCCTGGGCCTTCATTTGCGCGTCCGTCGTGGAGAGCGGGCCGTCCAGGCAGGTGACTGCCGTGAACGCGAAGTCCCCGTTGCTCGTGTACTTTCCGTGCTCGTCCCGGTCGGCCGCCGAATCGGCCAGGACCATCATGCTGTCCGGATTCTCGCGCTTGATGAGGTCGGTCAGCGCGATGGTCAGCAGGGACCAGTACTTGGGGTTGTACATCGGCAGAACGATGGCCTGCATGAGGTCGTCAGCGGTGACCGTTCGCCCGTCAGAGGTCTTGCCCGGCTTCTTCCGGTATTCCGCGAGGAGCGCGGAGAGCTGTGCCTTGCCCTCCTTGATGCTGCCGGTCAGGGGACACTTGGGGCCGGTGAGGCAGGACGCCACATAAGCCGAGACGCTCTTCTCGAACCCGCGGGCCTGCCCCAGGTTGAGCTGCTCGTCCGTCAGACCGGGCGCCACCGCGCCGTCGAGCACCATTCTCCCCACGTTCTTGGGGAAGAGCGCAGCGTACGTCGAGCCGATCTGCGTCCCGTAGGAGTACCCCAGGTAGTGGAGCTTCTCGCTGCCGAGAGCGGCCCGCATGACGTCCAGGTCCTTGGCCACGCTCGCCGTGTCCATGTGCGCCAGAACGGGGCCGGAGTTCTTGACGCAGGCCTCGCCCGTGGCCTTCGCCTCGGCGTGGGCTGCGGCCAGGCCTTCCGGAGTGGACGGGTCGATGTTCGCCGCGCGGCGCTTGTCCCGCTCCTCATCGCTCAGGCACCGGATCGGGTCAGACTTGCCCACGCCCCGGGGGTCGAACCCCACCACCGTGTAGTTGTCCGCGATGGCCTTCGCGGAGAAGCGCTCGCCGCCCTCTGCCACGAGGTCGTATCCCGAGCCGCCCGGACCGCCCGGGTTGACGAAGAGCGGCTTGGCCTCCGGGTTGGTGGACTTGATGCGGATCGCCTGGATCGTCGTCGTCTCCCCGCTCGGCTTGGCGTAGTCCACCGGCACGGTGAAGGTCGCGCACTCGAGGGTCTTCTCGCAGGGCTTCCACGTGACGCTCTGGTGCGTGAAGGCGTCCAGCGCCGGGTCCGTGCTGGGAAGCGAGGCCCCGGAGGAGGACGTGGAGGACTGCTGGGAGGAGCAGCCTCCCAGGGCGAGGGCTGCGATGACGGCTGCCGCGAGGGTTCGCAGCATCACTGGCTTCTTCAACGGGTTCCTTCGGTCAGCGGGGCGGTCAGCGGGAGCGGGAGGCCTGGGACGGCTGGTCGGGCAGCAGGCGAAGCATCATCGCCTCGATCGCCTGAACGGGGGCCACGTTCGTGCCCACCAGGCGGCGGCGAGTCTCGTTGATCTCGTCCATGCACGCGAGCGTGGTCTCGGCGCGGGTGGCGGGGGCTCTCCTGGCGAGGTCCTCCGCGAGGTCTTCGTTCACAAGGTCGACGCCGCTGCCCGTCTGCAGGATGAGCAGGTCTCGATACCAGGAGAGCAGGTCGGTGAGGGCCCTGTCGTAGTAGTCGTTGCGGCTGCGCTTGGCCCGCCTGGCCTGCTCCTCCTCGAGGCGCTTGACCTGGGAGCGCATCTGCGGCGGAACGGGGGCGCCCTCCTCGACGCCCAGCTGGCGCAGGAGGTCCGCTCTCTCTGCCGCGTCCCGGTGGGCCAGGGACGCCGTCGCCTCCGAGTCGGCGAGCTCCACGAGCTGGGCGGCCGCCTGCATCCCCGAGGAGACGGAGCCCAGCCGCAGGGGGAGGGTGACGATCTCGTGGCGGCGCTGCCGGGCGGACTCGTCGGAGGCCAGGCGCCGGGCCACACCGATATGGCTCTGGGCGGCGCGGGCGGCCACCCGGGCCACCGCAGGGGGGAAGCCGTCCCGCTCCACGAGGAGGCGGGCCACGTCGGCCGGGTCCGGCAGCTTGAGGCTGACCAGTCGGCAGCGGGAGCGGATCGTCACGAGGACGTCCCCCGGACTGGGCGTGCAGAGAACCCACACCGTGTGGGGAGGCGGCTCCTCGATGGCCTTGAGGAGCACGTTCGTCGTGCGCTCGGCCATCCGGTCCGCATCCTCGATGACGATGACGCGCCGCTTGCCGAACGCCGGCCTGTCGTGCGCCTGGCGGACGATCTCCCGGGCCTCCTCGATCGTGATGACCGATTTGTCCGTGGCGATCCGCGTGATGTCAGGGTGGCTCTTGTGCGCAGCCAGCTCGCAGGAGCGGCACTGTCCGCAGCCGCGCGGGCTGACCTCAGGGCGCTCGCAGTTCAGGGCGGCCGCGAAGGCGAGGGCGGCGTTGGACCGCCCGGACCCGGGAGGGCCCGTGATGAGCCAGGCATGATGCGGAGTCGGCTCGGCGGCGGCTCGGGCCAGGACGGAGACGGCCCTCTCCTGGCCGATGAGCTCCGCCCAGACGCCCGTCAGCCGAACGCCCTCCAGGCCCTCGGTCACAGCTGGACACCCGCCTCAGGCGGGAGGCCCAGCATGGAGCACACGCGCTCGCGGATGAGCCGCTGGATCTCGGGCCGGGAGAGGGTCGCGTCGATCACCAGATAGCGCTCGGGGGCCGCCTCGGCGAGCGCGAGGAAGGCCGTGCGCGGGCGGGCGTGGAAGTCGTCCGACTCAGACTCGATGCGGTCTTCGCCCCCGCGGCTCGCGGTGCGGCGGGCCCGTCCCTCCTCAGGGGAGATGTCCAGGAGCACTGTCAGGTCCGGCACGAGGCCCTGGGTGGCAAAGGCGTTGACGGAGAGCACGTCCTCCGCGGAGAGCTCCCTGCCGGCGGACTGGTAGGCCACCGAGGAGTCCACGAAGCGGTCGCAGACCACCACTCCGCCCGTTCGCAGGTGGGGCAGGATGCGCTGCTCCACGTGGGCCGCTCGCGCCGCCGCATAGAGCAGCGCCTCCGTCCGCGGGTCCACTTCTCCCTGCCCGTGCTCCAGGATGAGCGGCCGGATGTTCTCCCCGATCTGGGTCCCGCCGGGCTCGCGCGTCGTCAGGACGTCCCGGCCCAGGGCCGTGAACCAGGCCGCGAGCTCGGGAATCTGCGAGCTCTTCCCAGCCCCGTCCCCGCCCTCGAAGACGAGGAAGAAACCGGCTGCGCGCCCCGCGCGATCTGCTGAGTCTGCTGAAGTGTCCATCACGCCTTCCAGCCTATCCGCTTGCCGCCTGACCAGTCTGTGGAATGCCCTCATTCGTGGATAACTCGGGCGATACGCTGAGGGGCATGACACTCCGCCCGGACACCCGCCTCGTTTCCCTCGGCCGCCCTGCCCATGAGGACGAGGCGCCGGTCAACCCGCCCCTCGTTCTCAGCTCCACCTTCGTGGGCTCGGGCGACGCCGCCGGCCGCCTCACCTACGCCCGCGCCTCCACCCCGTCCTGGGACCCGTTCGAGGAGGCGCTGGGGGATCTCGAGGGCTCCGAGCTCCCCGCCCTCCTCTTCGCCTCGGGCCTGGGCGCCATCGCCGCGGCGCTCTCCCTCGCGCCCCTGGGCGGGCGCGTCATCATGCCCCGCCACACCTATCCCGGCACGATCGCCCTCGCTCAGGACATGGAGAGCCGCGGCCAGTTCAGCCTCGAGTTCTTCGACGTCGCCCCGGGCGTTCCCGAGGCTCTCGCCCAGGCGGAGCCGGAGCGGACGCTGCTCTGGCTCGAGTCGCCCACGAACCCCATGCTGGAGATCTCCGACCTTCCGCTCGTCCTCGCGGCCGCTCGGGAGCGGGGAGTCGTCACGGTCGTGGACAACACCTTCGCCACCCCGCTCGTCCAGCAGCCTCTGACGATGGGGGCCGACGTCGTCGTCCACTCGGTCACCAAGTATCTGGCGGGCCACTCGGACGTGGTGCTCGGGGCGGCGGTGGCGGGCGACGCCGCGCTGCGCGACCGCCTCCACGCCTACCGCACTCTCCACGGGGCCATCGCGGGGCCGTTCGAGTCCTGGCTCGCGCTGCGCGGCCTGCGGACGCTCTCCGTGCGGATTGAGCGGTCTCAGTCCAATGCCGCGGAGATCGCCGCCCGCCTGGCGCGGCACCCGAGGGCCGAGAGCGTGCGGCACCCGTCCCTGCCGGGGGACCCGGGGCATGAGATCGCCGCGCGGACGATGAACGGCTTCGGCTCCGTCATCAGCTTCTGCCACGCAGGAGGAGCGGAAGCGGCCGAGGCATGCACGGCTGCCACGCGGCTGTGGACCCCGGCGACGAGCCTGGGCGGGGTGGAGTCCACTCTTGAGCGCCGCCAGCGGCACCCGGGGGAGGTCGCGTCCGTGCCGGGAAGCCTCATCCGCCTCTCGGCGGGCATCGAGAACGTCGAGGACCTCTGGGCTGACCTGGACCAGGCGCTCGTGACAGAATAGAAGTCATGACTTTCGGCGCAGCAATCCTCTGGATCCTCTTCCTCGTCAACCTGTTCCTGGCAGGCTTTGCCGCGGTGGTGGCCGTCCTGGCGTTCGTCGACTGCCTGCGCCGCCCCGCCGGCATGTTCACGGTCATGGGTCGGCGCACCAAGAACTTCTGGCTCCTCGTCACAGGCCTGGCCGCGCTCGTCTGCGTGCTCTCCCTCTGGGCGATCATCGTGCCGTTCCTCGGCGCCGGAGCCCTCGCCATGGGCGGCGTGGGCATCTTCAACCTCATCGCCGTGGTCGCTGCGGGGGTCTATCTCGCAGACGTGAAGCCCGCCGTCTCCTAAGACCCCTTTCCCTCAGGCCTCCGTCTGCTCGACGACGGGCGCCACTCTGCTCCAGAGCAGCGTCATCTCGCCCAGCCTGAACCGCTGGTCTCCGCCGTAGACCTGTCCGTTCCAGGGCGCCCTCCCGAGGATCCATCCCTCCTCCGCGAGGGTCCTGCACGCGGCCATCCAGCGCTGGCGCGGAGAGAACGCCCCGTGGGGAGCCGCCGCCAGCCACGCCCGGTCGGCCGCCTGGAAGAACTCGTGAATCGGCTCTCCCGGGACGTTGCGATGGATGAGGGCCTTGGGGAGGCGCTCGGCCACGCTGCTCGGCCGCTCGACCCGCCAGGGATTGACCGCGAGCGTGAGCGTTCGGGGGCCCTCGGAGCCCAGAGTCACCCAGGAGGCGATCCTGCCGATCTCGTCGCACGTGCCCTCCAGCAGCACCCCGCTGGGGTCAAGGCGGGAGCAGAGGGCGGCCCAGATCTGCGGCACGTCCTCCTCCTCGTACTGGCGGAGCACGTTGAACGCGCGGATCACGAGCGGGCGCCGCAGCGTGGGAACCTCGAATCCGCCGAGCTCGAAGGACAGCCCGGGGCGGGCATAGGCCCGGGCGGACTCCACGCGCTCCGGAGCGATCTCCAGCCCGACGACCTCAGCCCCCGGGCTGACCGCCCTCATGCGGTCGAACAGCTCGGACGAGGTCATGTGGGAGGCGCCGTAGCCCACATCGGCGATG
>JAGLBH010000024.1:12021-15215 GCA_018260285.1 Arthrobacter sp.
AGCCGAGCGCAGGAGCCGCTCATGGGTCTGGGCGAGCCAGCGGTCCGCCCGGCGCATCCGGTTGGCCCCCGTGGTGCCGCGGGTGGGGTGTCCCAGGGGGCGGCCGGTTCGGATCTTGAGGGACTTCGCTTTTTCCACCACGTTCCAAGCCTAGTTTCGTTAGAGTGAAGACATGACTTACACACTGATCCTTCTCCGCCACGGGCAGAGCGACTGGAACCAGAAGAACCTCTTCACGGGATGGGTTGACGTCCCCCTCACCGAGCAGGGGCGGGCCGAGGCCAAGCGCGCCGGCGAGCTTCTCGCAGAGAACGGCCTCCTCCCGGAGCACCTCTTCACCAGCCGCCTCCAGCGGGCCATCGTCACCAGCAACATCGCGCTCGAGTCCGCGGGGCGCACGTGGATTGACGTCACTCGCGACTGGCGCCTCAACGAGCGCCACTACGGCGCCCTCCAGGGCAAGGACAAGGCAGAGACCCTCGAGGAGTACGGCCAGGAGCAGTTCATGCTCTGGCGCCGCTCCTTCGACACCCCGCCGCCCGCCATCGATCCGGCCAGTGAGTGGGCCCAGACGAATGACCCGCGCTACGACGGCGTGGACGTGCCCGCCACCGAGTGCCTCAAGGACGTCATCGAGCGCCTCGTGCCGTACTGGGAGTCGGACATCGTCCCGGTCATCAAGAGCGGCAAGCGCGTGCTCATCACGGCGCACGGCAACTCGCTGCGCGCACTCGTGAAGCACCTGGACGGCATCTCCGACGAGGAGATCGTGGGCCTGAACATCCCCACGGGCATCCCGCTCGTCTACGAGCTGGACGAGAACCTCGTGCCCGTCACCAAGGGCGGGCGCTACCTGGACCCGGCCGCCGCGGCTGAAGCGGCAGAGGCCGTCGCGAACCAGGGCAAGAAGTAGGTCCAGCAGTCCCTGCGGCGCACCCGAGCCGCGTGACACAACAGGAAGGCCCCCGCACGCTGCGGGGGCCTTCCTGTGCGATGGGGTCAGAGACCGGCCGTCTGGGGCTCCCAGTCGCCGGAGACGAGGTAGGTGACCTTGCGAGCCACGGAGACGCCGTGGTCTGCGAAGCGCTCGAAGTAGCGGGAGGCCAGAGCCACGTCCACGCTCGTCGAGGCGGACTCGTTCCAGCCCTCAGCCGCGATGGCCTGGAAGACGGAGGCGTGCAGCTCGTTGACGCGCACGTTGGCGGTGGCGATCCGCTTGGCCACCTCGAGGTCGCGCGAGGAGAGAAGCTCCACGAGATCGCGGGCGATCCGGGTGTCGATCTCGATGAGCTCGTCGAACGTGGGGCGGATCGACGCCGGAACCACGTCGGACGGGAAGCGCAGGCGCACAAGCTGGGCCACGTGGCGAGCGAGGTCGCCCATGCGCTCCAGGGAAGTGCTCATGCGCAGCGCGCCGACAACCAGACGCAGGTCAGAGGCAACGGGCCCCTCGAGCGCGAGGACGTCGATCGAACGCTCGTCGAGCTCGTGCTGGAGGAAGTCGATGCGCGCATCTGCCGCGATCACTTCCTGGGCGAGTTCCGTGTCAGAGGACTGGAATGCCTGCCCGGCCTGCTCCAGAGCAGCCGCAACCAATTCGGCAATGCGGATGAGCTCCTCGTTGATGGTGGCCAGTTCTTCCTGAAAAGCCTTGCGCACTGGGGATCCTTCGATGTATGGCGATCATGAGGGCGGCCCGCCCGGTTGGCAGGGGCGCCACTTCTGCTCAGTTTTTCACCTGGGCATGAATATCTCCTGCGATCCGCGTGAACATCAGTTGAACGTCCTGCCCGATTGTGCGCTTTCCCGCCTGCCCCCTCGTCTCCCTGCATATGCTTGAAAGCGTGAGCCCTTTCCTGATCGCCCTCCTCGCCGCCCTCCTGGGCCTTGCTATGGGCGCAGGCGCCGTTCTGGCCTTCTTCGCCTCGGCTCACCGCCGCACGCGGGACGAGGCCACGGAGACCACGATCGGGGACGGGGCTGCCGAGGTGCTCTCCGTCGTCGGGCGGGCCTACGTCGTCGTCGACTCGACGAACGGCGTGGTCAAGGCGAACCCCTCGGCCTACGCCTACGGTCTCATCAAGGGGCACAGTCTGGTCCACGACGAGCTGAGGACCATGGCCGAGCGGATCCGCAGGGACGGGGTCATCGAGGAAGCGCAGTTCGAGCTTCCCCGCACGCCGCTCAGCGGGTCGAACATCATCGTCCACGTGCGCGCGGCGGCGGTCGGGGACGAGTTCATCCTCCTCCTCGCCGACGACAGGACCGAGGTCACGCGCACCGAAGCCGTCCGCAACGACTTCGTGGCGAACGTGTCCCACGAGCTCAAGACGCCGGTCGGCGCCATCAGCCTCCTCTCGGAGGCGATCGACGACGCGGCCGAGGACGAAGAGGCTGTTCGCCGCTTCGCCCAGCGCCTGCACAAGGAGTCCAAGCGACTGGCGGCCCTGGTCCAGGACATCATCGAGCTCTCCCGCCTCCAGGGCACGAACGTGACCCTCAAGGGGCGGCCGGTGAGCGTGGACTCCGTCGTGGCCGAGGCCGTGGACAGGAACAAGATCAGCGCCGAGGCCAAGAGCATCCAGATCGTGGTGGGCCGCCCGAGCGGCGCCATGGTGCACGGCGACCCGGACCAGATCACCATGGGTCTGCGGAACCTCATCGACAACGCCATCCGATACTCCCCGGAGGGGACGACGGTCGGCGTCGGCAGCCGCATCGCGGACGGCGTGGTGACGGTCTCCGTGAGAGACCAGGGTCCCGGCATCTCCCCGGAGGACCAGGAGCGAGTGTTCGAGCGCTTCTACCGGGTGGATGCGGCCCGCTCTCGCCAGACCGGCGGGACAGGCCTGGGCCTCAGCATCGTCAAACATGTCTTTACCAATCACGGCGGCGACGTGACCGTCTGGTCCCAGCGGGGCCAGGGGTCCACCTTCACGGTGCGCATGCCGGAACTTGACCAGTCGGCAGTGACCGACGCAGCTGAAAAGGAACTCGCGTGACCCGCATCCTCATCGTTGAAGACGAAGATTCCCTGAGCGATCCTCTGAGCTACCTGCTGGGGAAAGAAGGATATGAGACGCTCGTGTCCGAGGACGGCAACGCCGCCCTCGCGGACGCGGAGAGGTTCGCTCCTGATCTCATCCTTCTGGACCTCCAGCTGCCGGGACTGCCCGGGACCGAGGTGTGCCGGG
>JAGLBH010000024.1:15250-15828 GCA_018260285.1 Arthrobacter sp.
ATCGACAAGGTCGTGGGCCTGGAGCTGGGCGCGGACGACTACGTGACCAAGCCCTACAGCTCTCGGGAGCTGGTGGCCCGCATCCGTGCGGTGCTCCGCCGCCAGGGAGAGCCTGAGGACCTTGTCTCCAGCGCGGTGGTGGCCGGACCCGTGTCGATGGACGTCGAGCGGCATGTCGTCTCGGTGCGCGGCGAAGAGGTCTCCCTGCCGCTCAAGGAGTTCGAGCTCCTGGAGATGCTCCTGCGCAACGCGGGCCGCGTGCTCACGCGCGGGCAGCTCATCGACAGGGTCTGGGGGAGCGACTACGTGGGGGACACCAAGACCCTGGACGTGCACGTCAAGCGCCTGCGCAGCAAGATCGAGCCGGACCCCTCCAACCCCCAGTACCTGGTCACCGTGCGGGGCCTCGGCTACAAGTTCGAGGCCTAGGCCCGCGGGACTCGAGTCCGCGGGCTGACTCCTCGGAGCCGCTGCTCGGCACGGCTCCTCGCCCACCTCAGCGCATCACCTCGCTCAGAGCACCATTCCCCTCATCACGCAGAACGGCCCCCCTCCCAGAGCCTGGGAGGGGGGCCGTT
>JAGLBH010000250.1 GCA_018260285.1 Arthrobacter sp.
CGCCGAGTAGAGCACCCGCTCCGGCAGGCCGGCGGTCGCCGCGATCGACGACGTGTTGACCACCGCCGCGTGCTCCGAGCGGCGCAGGTGCGGCAGGGCCGCCGCCGTCACGCGGGCCACGGAGCGCACGTTGACGTTGAGCACGCGGGCCCATTCGTCGTCGTCGTTGGCGTCCACCTGCCCCTGGGCGCCGATGCCCGCGTTGTTGACCACGATGTCGATCTGCCCGTACTCCGCGACCGTCTGCGCCACGGCGGCCTCGACGGACTCCGTGGAGCCCACGTCGCAGGTCACCTTGAGCGCGCGGGGGTCGCCGGCGTCGGGCCGGAGGTCGAAGATCGCCACCCGCGCGCCCTCGTCGAGCATCTGGGCGACGACGGCGCCGCCGATCCCCTGAGCCCCGCCGGTGACCACAGCCACCAGCCCGTCGAATGCACCCATGTCTATGCCCCAATCCTGAAGAATTCCTGGCGCTGGCGCCCCAGTCCGTCGATTTCGACTTCGGTCACGTCCCCCTCTGTGAGGTACGGGTATTTTCCGCCGAAGGCCACCCCCTCGGGGGTTCCGGTGGAGATGATGTCCCCCGGCTCGAGCTGCATGTACTGGGAGAGGTCGCGGACGATCTCGCCCACGCTGAAGATCATGTCCGCCGTCGTCGAGTCCTGGCGGGGCTCGCCGTTGACCCAGCTGCGGATTCCGCACGCGGACGGGTCGAAGGAGTCGGCTGTGACGAGGACGGGCCCCAGGGGCATGAAGTCCTTGACGCACTTGCCCTTGCTCCACTGCCCGCCGGAGACCTCCATCTGGTAGGCGCGCTCGGAGAGGTCGTTCGCCAGGAGGTATCCCCCGACGGCGGCCAGCCCCTCCTCGGCGGAGGCGAGATACGCGGCCTGCGTGCCGATGACGATGCAGAGCTCCACCTCCCAGTCGGACTTCTCCGAGCCGGGCGGCAGGCCGACGGCGTCGTAGGGCCCCGTGACCGTGTTCGGCGTCTTGAAGAAGACGATCGGGTGCTTGGGCGGCTCGGCCCCGGACTCCGCGGCGTGTTTGGCGTAGTTCTGCCCGATGCACAGGACCGAGCCGGGCACCACGGGGGCCCCGATGCGCTGCCCCGTGATGTCCACGGGCGTGAGCGATCCGGAGGCCAGGGCCGCCTCGACGGCCTTCGCCTCCCCGTTGGCCCAGAAGGCCGGGTCGATCTCCTCCATGACTCCCTCGAGCGAGTAGTAGTCGTCCCCGTCCTTGAGGACTGGCTTCTCGGAGCCCTTGGCTCCCACGCGCATCAATTCCACTGTCAGCCTTCCGTCGCTGTGTTTCTGTGATCTCCGATGAACCCGAGCTGCTCGGCCTCGTCCCAGAAGCCCTCCGGGACGGTGCGCCCCAGGGCCTCCACGGCCTGCTCCGCGTGGCGGGCAGTCCTCATCCCGACGGCGATGGCCGCCACGGCCGGGTGCCGCAGGGGGAAGTGAACGGCCGCTGTCGGCAGGTCCGTGCCGTGCTTCTCGGCGAGGTCCGCGAGCGCGCGAGCCCGCTCCAGCAGCTCGGGCGGGGCCTGCTCGTAGTTGTAGGTGGCGTCTGCGGGCGGGCGCGGCTTGGAGAGCAGCCCCGAGTTGTAGACCCCCACGTCGATGACCGAGACGCCCTTCTCCTGCGCGGCGGCGAGGAGCGGGAGTGCGGACTCCTGTTCGAGGAGCGTGTACCGCCCGGCGAGCATGACGACGCTCATGTCGGACTCGCGGACGAACCGCTCGAGCATCTCGGCCTGGTTCATGCCGGCCCCGTACCCGGCGATGACGCCCTGGGACTGCAGCTCGGACAGAGCCGGCACGGCCCCGGAGATCGCCTCGTCCCAGTAGTCGTCCGGGTCGTGGATGAAGACGATGTCGAGCCGGTCCGTGCCGAGGCGCTCCAGGGACTCCTCGATGGACCGCATCACCCCGTCCCGGGAGTAGTCGCGCACCCGGCGGAGCGCATCCGGCACGGCGAAGCCCTCCGTGTCTCGCCCCTGGGGGTCGGGGTTCTCCCGGAGGAGCCGCCCCACCTTGGTGGAGAGGAGGTAGGAGTCGCGGGGCCTGCCGCTGAGGGCCTGGCCCAGGCGGCGCTCGGAGAGGCCCAGCCCGTAGTGCGGGGCGGTGTCGAAATAGCGGATGCCGGCGTCGTAGGCGGCGTCGACGGCGGAGAGGGCCTCGTCGTCGCCCACCTCCCGCCCGAGGTTGCCGATCGGGGCGGCGCCGAAGCCGAGGCGCGCCGCGCGGAGTCTCTCGTGGATCATGGCTGCACAGCTTTCTCTCGTGGGGCG
>JAGLBH010000251.1 GCA_018260285.1 Arthrobacter sp.
AGCGGGGCGCCGAGCCGATCGGCGCGGGCGGGAGCGACCCCCGGATCGCCGCCCGCTGGTCCCTCCTCCCTGCCCGGGAGCCGGACCCCACCATCCGCCTGACGGCCACCACCCACCTCCTCCTGGACCGGCACGGGGTGCTCACGCGCGGGGCCGTGGCCGCCGAGGAGACGCCGGGCGGCTTCAGCGCCGTCTACCGCGTGGCCTCGCGCCTCGAGGAGACGGGCACCGTGCGCCGCGGCTATTTCGTCGAGAAGCTCGGGGCGGCCCAGTTCGCCGCCCCCGAGACGGTGGACCGGCTGCGCACCTTCACTGAGGACGCCCTCCGTGTGCCCGGCACGGCCCAGCGCTCGCACGAGCCCGTCATCGCCCTGGCCGCCACGGACCCCGCCAACCCCTACGGCGCAGCCCTCCCCTGGCCGCAGACCACCGCCCACCGGCCCGGGAGGAAGGCGGGCGCCGTCGTCGTGCTCGTGGACGGAAGCCTCACCCTGTATGTGGAGCGCGGGGGGCGGACTGTGCTCACCTTCACTGAGGAGCGCTCCCGGCTGGAGCAGGCGGCCCACGCCTATGCCGGGGCGGTCAGAAGGGGCCGGATCGGGCCTGTGAGCATTGAGAAGGTCAACGGCGAGGAGCTTGCCGGAGCCGCCTCGCACCCGCTGACCCAGGCCCTGACGACCCACGGCTTCTACGCCACGCCCAAGGGGGTGAAATTCCGCCCATGACCCGAAGGACCCCCTCGACCTGTATCGTGGACTGCCCGCCGACCACCGCTCGAAAGGCCCCGATGCGCAGCCCCCTGCCCGTCCGCGACGGCGTCAACGCCACTCGCCTGCACCTGCCCCTCACCGGCCCGTGGGCGACGATCCAGGACTACGTCCTCGAGCGCTTCGGCCACGTGGACCCCGACGGGATCCGCGAGCGCTTCGCCGCCGGCGAGGTCGTGGCCCTCGGCGGCATCCCCGTCACGGGGAAGACCCCCCTCGGCGCCCACGAGTTCATCTGGTACTACCGCAGCCCTCCCGCCGAGACCCCCATCCCCTACGAGGCGGTCATCCTCCACGAGGACGCTCACCTCGTGGCGGTGGACAAGCCCCCGTTCCTTCCGACGACGCCGGGGGGCCGGTTTCTCCAGGAGACCGCCCTTGTGCGGCTGCGCCGGCTGCTCGACGAGCCCGACCTCACCCCGCTGCACCGCCTGGACCGCCTCACGTGGGGCGTGGTGCTCTTCGTCAAGGACGCGGAGTCGAGGGGCCCATACCAGCAGCTCTTCGAGCGCAGGACGATCTCCAAGTCCTATGAGGCGATCGCCCCCGCGCCCCGGGGAGAGCTGCGGGAGAGGCTTGAGGCGGGCAGCGTCGTCGTCGAGAACCGGCTCGCCAAGATCCGCACGCACCTGCGCGCGTTCGAGGAGGAGGGCCCGGTCAACGCGCGGAGCGAGGTTGAGCTTCTCCGCGAGCTCGACGGCGGGCGGGCGCTCTACCGGCTCACCCCGCACACGGGCAAGACCCACCAGCTGAGGCTGCACATGGCGAGCCTGGGCCTGGGGATCGAGAACGATCCGTTCTACCCGACCCTGCTCGACGAGGCGGCGGACGACCACTCCCGGCCGCTCAAGCTGCTGGCGCGCTCGATCTCCTTCCGGGACCCGCTGAGCGGCGAGGAGCGCCGCTTCGCCTCAGGTTTCTCCTTAGAGTGTCCTGAGAATCTTCCCTGCCGGATATGATATTAGGGACTTCCCCACTTTTACATTGAAGGCGTTTGACCGCATGGATGCACTGCAGGACGAGTACGGCTACGACGACCACGAGACCCAGGGCTCTCCGGCCGTCCGTCCGTGGGTCCCGCTCACGGTCCTGCTGTCCACGGCTGCCGCGGTGCTCTTCGGGCTTCTCAAGGGCGGCTGGCGTGCGGGAATTCTCATTCTGTCCATCGCCATGCTCCTCGTGGCCGCCTATATCTTCCTCACCGGCCGCACCGCCTGGATGACCGGCCGTCCCCAGGGCCGCCCGAAGCGCACCACGGGCGTGCTGTTCATGGGCGGCGGCATCCTCATGGTGGCTCTCGCCTCCGTGTTCGGCGGAGGCGGAGGCATCTCGGGCGGGTTCACGCTCCCGACCCCCGAGTCCCCCCTGAAGAGCACCTCATCGGAGACGGCGGCGCCCGTCTCGTCGTCGGCGGCTCCCGCTGCGAGCGCGTCCTCGAGCTCGGCCAGCCCGTCGAAGAGCCCCGCGAAGAGCTCCTCGTCCGCGAAGGCCTCCTCCGCT
>JAGLBH010000252.1 GCA_018260285.1 Arthrobacter sp.
TCCCACGCCGACGGAGCCGACACCGACCCCGACTCCCACGGAGCCGGCCCCGACGCCGACGCCGACTCCCACGGATCCCAGCCCGACGCCGACGCCGACTGAGCCGTCTCCGACGCAGCCCTCGCCGTCATCCTCGCCGACTCCGACGGGCACGTCATCCCCGACGGGCACGTCCTCCCCAACGAGCCCTGCGCCGTCGCCCGCTCCGTCGACGACCGAGTACCAGGCAGCGCCCTCTGAGACGGCCCCCGCGCCGTCCCCGTCGTCGGTGCCGCCGTCGCCTCAGACAGGCGAAAGCGCCAGCGGAGAGGCTGTGCCCAGCCCGTCGTCTCCGCTGACGCCTCTGCCGTCCTCGTCCTAGCGCTTCTCCCAGAAGTCGCAGTTGGGGATATCGCACGCTGCCGGGTCGAAGACCGGCTCAGCGCCTTCCCTCTGCTGGCGCTCGTAGTCCTTGAGGGCAGCGAGCGCGGGGCGCTGGAGGAAGAGGATGCCCACGATGTTGATCCACGCCATGAGGCCCACGCCGATGTCGCCCAGGGTCCAGGCCGTGCCGGAGGTGCCGATCGCCCCCACGGCGCACGCCAGCACGATCATGAGCTGGAGGGCTCGCACGAGCACGCGGGCCGTGAAGGGGCTCTTCAGCCGGCGGGTGAGGTAGGCCAGGTTCGTCTCCGCCATGTAGTAGTAGGCCACAATCGTGGTGAAGGCGAAGAAGGCGAGCGAGACCGCGATGAAGGCAGCCCCGGCGCCCGGAAGGAGCGTGTTGAACCCGTGCTGGGCGAAGGACGGGCCGACTTCAGCGGCTGAGGGCAGATCTCCCCGGCCCTCGAAGAGCACGCGGCCCTTGGCGCTCGCCCCCTCGAACACGCGGTACATGCCCGTGGAGAGGATGAGGAACGCGGTGGCGCTGCAGACGAAGAGCGTGTCGATGTACACGGCGAAGGCCTGGACGAAGCCCTGCTTGGCCGGGTGGGGGACCTCAGCGGCAGCGGCCGCGTGCGGCCCGGTTCCCTGGCCTGCCTCGTTGGAGTAGATGCCTCGCTTGACGCCCCACTCCACGGCGGTGCCGAGGATGGCTCCGAAAGCGGCGTGCGTGCCGAAGGCCGAGCTGAGGATGAGAGAGAAGACCTCTCCGATCCTGTCTGCGTTGACGAAGAGGACGATGAGAGCCAAGAGGATGTAGAGAACGGCCATGAAAGGCACCACGATCGAGGCGAAGGCGGCGATGCGCTTCACCCCGCCGATGACGATGAAGGCCAGGAGAATCGTCACGCCGAGAGCCGTAGCCCACGGCTCGACGCTCGGCCAGGCTCCCGTGATGGCTGAGGCCATGCCCTGGGCCTGGACGCCCGGGAGGAAGAGGCCCGTGGCCAGCACGGTGCAGAGGGCGAAGACCGCGGCATAGACCTTGAAGAAGCCTGCCGCCCTGGTGTGCCGGTAGGCCTTCTCGAAGTAGTAGGCGGGGCCGCCCCGGTATTCGCCGGTGCGCGGATCCTTCTCCTTGTAGAGCTGGCCGAGCGTGCACTCGATGAAAGACGTTGAGGCGCCCAGGAAGGCGACAATCCACATCCAGAACACCGCGCCGGGGCCGCCGAAGGCGATGGCCGTGGCCACGCCCGCGATATTGCCGGTGCCCACGCGGCCTGCCAGGGACATGGCCAGCGCCTGGAAGGAGCTCACGCCGTCGGCGGAGCCGCCCCCGCCCTTGAGCGCGCGCACCATGGCGGGAACCTGTCGAATCTGCACGAATCGGGTGCGGACCGTGAAGTAGAGGCCGGCGGCCAGGCAGAGATAGACGAGCACGGGGGACCAGATGACCCCGTTGACTGCTTCGATGACGTCAGACATCAAACACTCCTGATTTAACAAACGCAGAGAGCATGAAATATAACACAGATCACATTCTGTCGATGTGCGGGGAAGCGCGCGGAGGCCCCTCTCCAGGGAGGGCCGTAGGATAGTGAAGTGACTGAATCCCTCCCGCCTCTCCTCTCCGCAGCAGACATCCGCGCCCTCGCAGCGGAGCTGGACCTGCGCCCCACCAAGACGCTCGGGCAGAATTTCGTCATCGACCCCAACACCATCCGCCGCATCGTCGAGCGGGCCTCGATCTCCCCGGAGGAGACCGTCGTGGAGGTCGGCCCGGGGCTGGGCTCGCTGACGCTGGGCCTGCTGGACGCGGCCGCCGGCGTCGTCGCCGTTGAGATCGACCCGCGCCTCGCCGAGCGCCTGCCCCAGAC
>JAGLBH010000253.1 GCA_018260285.1 Arthrobacter sp.
ATCACCCAGTTACATGCCCGATTGCATGCCTGATTGCATGCCCGGTTGCTTCTGCCCTTGCTCCTATCCTAGCGCACATCCCTAGCAAGTACAGATGCTCCTCAAGTGGCCTCGAAATACACCGATTCACAAGGCGTCAACCTGAGGATCATTGGCGAACGGCGCACCCCCGGGAACAAAAAAGAACCCCCGCCTGACTAGCTGGAATGGCCAGTGAGGCGGGGGTTCTTCTGTCTCAGCCTTCGGGCGGGGTCAGTGCCCTGCGTGGCTGGTATGTGCCTGGCGCGCTCCTCGTGGCAGGCGCGGTGGGTGCGTCGCCGGTCGGTCGCGTGTCGTCCTCCGGCGACAGGAGGCCGAGGTACCGGCGGAGCCAGTCGTTGACTCCGGGGACGGCCATGACCCGTCCGAGCAGGGGGGACTGCTGCACGAATAGGCCGCTGGGCCACTATCTCGATGAGTGGCTGGAGGGACGACGCAACGCTGGCCGGACCACACGTTCTATCGAGACCTACGCTCTCACAGTTGAGCAGGTCAAGGCTCACATCGGCGGTGTCCACCCAGCAGATCTCACGCCGGCCCAGATTCAGCGGATGATCGACGCTCTGCCGCGTGGGCGTGCCCGAAATGCGAAGACCGTCATGCGGGGCGCAGTGAGAGCAGCTGCGATGGACCGGAGTATCGACACGGACCCGATGCTGGGTGTTGTCCTGGAACATCCGAACGCTCGCCTGGAAATTCGAGTGTTTACCGCAGAGGAGTTCCGGGCGTTCCGCGAGCACCTCCACGCGTGGTCTCCCCGGCACAACGTGGCTGATCCGGTGTTCTTGAAGGTCGTGGACTGGATCGCGGCGACGGGGTGCCGCACAGGGGAAGCTCTCGGAGTGTATGGGGAGCATGTCCGGCACATGGTCACTCCCGACATGGCCAAGGCGCGCGTCTGGACCGTGTCCGGGACGGTCGTCGAGAGCCTCGAACGCGGGACGCATTTCCAAGAGCACACGAAAGGGCGGGATTCACGACAGATAATCCTTCCGCAGGGGTTCATGGAGGAGATGCCGATCTACGGGCCGTTGTTCCCCTCACGGACGGGCGGGTTGCGGGCGCCGTCGTCGTTCCGCGCCCAGTGGAAGCGACGTGTGAAGGGCACGCAGTGGGAGTGGGTGACGCCGAAGACGATTCGGAAGACGGTCGCGACGCTGTTTGCCCGCGAGGTCGGGGTTAGCGCCGCTCAGCTCATGCTGGGGCACACGGATGATGCTGTGACCCGTCGGCACTACATTGCGAAGGAGTCCACGTTGTTGGACTTCAACGACGAGTTGGCTGCCCTTCGGCAACGTCGGACCTCGGAATAAGTGTTGAGTAAACGTTAAGTCGGCCGTCCTCGACCCTCTCGGAGGGCAAACGAGAAAACCCCCGGAACCTTGCGATTCCGGGGGCTTCCCGTGTTTCTTAGTGGCGGGGGCAGGATTTGAACCTGCGACCTCCGGGTTATCGACGCCCCAAGCGGAGAACTGCCTAGTCGTGCGGACTTCCGCGTCATTCCGGGGATCACCCCGGGCTGAGCGTCCCGGCGCCTCCCGCCTAGTCCCGGCTCGCGCCGGTGAAAGTGTTGAGTAAAAGTTGAGTCCGGACGGACCCGGCGGACAGGATGCCTGCTAGCTCGACGCCCTGTCCGCCGCCCGCTGCCTCTAGACTCTCTCGACGTAGAACTTGGCCTGCTGCGAGGCTAGCGAGTCGATCACGTCACGTCCAGTTGTCGTCCGCCACTCTCCGCGCTTCACCGCGACGGGTCGAGGGTCCTTGAGCACAAGCCACTGCGGGCGGGAGTCTTGCCTGAATGGCGTCGGCGTCGGAGGCAAGGGCAGCGGCGATGGGTAGCCCTGCCCGGCGTCGATAAGCGTCCAGGCAACGCCCTTACGAATGTAGCTTCCCTTGTCGTCGTCGGTCACCATGATCACCGTGTCCACACCCTTGAGGCGCTCGAGGTCAAGGACAGTGACTGAGGTGTACGTGACCCCGACCGCCGGGTGGAGTTGGCATTCCTGCTCGTGGAGGGTGATCGTCTGCTTAGCCGTGAACCTCTGTGCCCCGCCCTTCCCCGTTGCAAGGCGGAGGATGACGGTGTTAGCGGCGGTTTGAATCTTGGCCATGTTGACCTGCTTTCTTCGTGAGGGGATTTGGGGTCTCTAGTAAAGCTACAGACAGTCGCCGACCCCTTTATCACCC
>JAGLBH010000254.1 GCA_018260285.1 Arthrobacter sp.
GAGGGCGCGTCCCGGGTTGCAGAGGCGCGCCTGCAGGCGGCGGAGCGGCTGAAGCCCTTCGGCGTCGAGCTCAATGCGCAGGTGCCGGGGGACATTCTCCGGGGCGCGCTCAGGCTGCCCAGCACCAGCACTCGCGTGGCAGACCAGGCGCTGGCCCACGGGCGGGTCTCGGCGCGGGGATATGACAGGATTCTCCGCCTGGCCTGGACGCTCGCCGATCTGGAGGGAGCTGCGCACCCGGATGCGGACCACATCGCCCGGGCGGCGCTGCTGCGGGACGCGGAGGGGGTGGCCCTTGCCTAGGCCAGAGATCCAGAGGGTGCGCGAGGCGAGAGCGCTGCTCACCTCGGTCTGCGAGCCGGGGGACGCCGCAGCGGCCAGCCTTCTGGCCGCCTGCGGGCCGGAGGAAGCCGCCGCGCTGGTCCAGGGGAAGACATGCTCTCGCGAGACCCTGAGCAGGGCCAGGGATGCCTTGGAGGCCGCAGGATATGCCAGCCCCGAAGCGGCACTCCGGAAAGCCCGAGAGCGGTGGGAACCGCGCGTCAAGACGGCAGACCTGGACAGCCTGAGGCAGCGGGCCCGGAAGGCGGGAGCCAAGCTCCTCATTCCCGAGGACGACCAGTGGCCGGGACGGTGCGAGGATCTCGGGCCGGCCCAGCCGATCGCGCTGTGGGTGCGAGGCGAGGGCTCCCTGTCAGACGACGCGCTTCCCCGCACACTGGCGATCGTGGGCTCGCGGGAGGCCAGCGGGTACGGGCTGGCGGTGACACAGGCCATGGTCCAGGCCGCTGCCGCAGAAGGGGTGAGCATCGTTTCCGGGGGCGCCTTCGGAATCGACCGCGAGGCCCACGAGACAGCCCTCGAATTCTCCTCCCTCTACCCGGAGGGGACCGTCCCCACGCTGGCCGTCATGGCCGGGGGAGTGGACCGCTTCTATCCGGCGGCCCACGAGCCCCTCTTCGCCCGGATTCTCGCACGGGGGATCATCCTCTCCGAGACCCCTCCCGGGTGTGCCCCGACCCGGTGGAGGTTTCTTCAGCGCAATCGGCTCATCGCCGCCCTGGGCGACGGCGTCGTCGTCGCAGAGGCACGTCACCGCTCGGGGGCGCTGAGCACGGCCAACCATGCTCTGAGCCTCGGCCGGCCCGTCGGGGCAGTGCCGGGCAGCATCTTGACCGCCGCCTCCGCAGGCTGCCACACACTGGTGCGTGAATCCGGGGCGGAGCTCATCGCCCGTCCTGCGGACGCCCTCTCGCTGCTGCCCGGTCTCGGGATCCTGACGTCCTCGTCGGACGGCACAGGGGAGAGACGCCCCACGGACGGGCTGAGCGAGCGCGACCTGGCCGTCTTCGAGGCAACCCCAGTCCGCAGAACCGCAACCGCGGAGAGCATCGCACGCGCCGCCGGCGTGGGCTATCAGGACGCTCGCAGCGCCCTGGCCCAGCTGAGCCTGCGGGGACTGGCGGAGCTCAGCGGCGGACAGTGGACCCGCACACCGTGATGCGCCGCGCGTGGAAAGATAGAAAGACCATGAACAACACCCAGCGCCCTGGCGGGGCTCATGATGACCCGTGGTGCTTTGACCGATACCGCTCTTATCTCCTCTATGAGAGATCGCGCTCCGCGAATACCGTGAGAGCCTACCTCTCCGATCTGGAGCGCATGCGCGCCGGGTGCCTCTCGGCAGGGGTCACC
This sequence comes from Arthrobacter sp., assembly GCA_018260285.1. Classification (GTDB taxonomy): domain Bacteria; phylum Actinomycetota; class Actinomycetes; order Actinomycetales; family Micrococcaceae; genus Falsarthrobacter. The sequence goes on from JAGLBH010000254.1 coordinate 1,696, forward strand.
GAGCCAGACGGCGTGCGCCTTAGCCACCTGCGGCTCGTGGTGCACGCCGAGTTCGAGTCAGGCAAGTCCACTCGAAGCATCGCCCGGCTCGTCTCCAGCGTGCGGAACTACTTCGACTGGGCACTGGGCCGCGGCCTCACCGAGATCGACCCCAGCCAGCGGCTCATCGCGCCCAAGCTCTCCAAGACCCTTCCGGAAGTGGTCCAGAAGGGGGCAGCTAAGGCCCTGCTCGATGCCGCGCACGACGCAGCGGCAGACGGAGCAGCGACCGAGCGCCAGGGAGGCGCTGCTGACGAAGCGGCTGCCCGCCGGCGTCATGCACAGGCCCTGAGAGACTCTGCGATGCTCGAGACCCTCTATGCCACGGGAATGCGCGTCGCAGAGCTCTGCTCGCTGGACCTCACCTCGATAGACTGGGCTCGGCGCACCGCGAGAGTCATCGGCAAGGGAGACAAGGAGCGCGTCATCCCCGTGGGAGGGGCAGCCCTCACCGCCATTGAGCAGTGGGTGCACGAGGGACGGCCGATCC
>JAGLBH010000255.1 GCA_018260285.1 Arthrobacter sp.
GTCGGCAAGTCCAAGGTAGATCATGGTCTTCTTGATTTTTCCGGCCATCATTGCTCCTCACAGGGGCACGCGAAGGGTTGACGCGCCTCTTCAAAATTATCTGACAGACGTGCGAGGACCCAGAACATCTGATCCGATGCGAACGTGTGTCGCACCCTGCAGAACCGCAGCCTCAAGATCCTGGCTCATGCCCGCCGAGATCCAGGCAGCACCCGGATACGCCTTGACCAGTTTTCCATGGATTTCTGCCAGCTGCCCGAATGCCTGGTGTGGGTCTGCTCCCAGCGGAGCCACCGCCATGACTCCCATGAGGCTGAGATGCTCTGCATCGGCGATCCTCTGGGCGAGCTCTTCGATCTCCTCCTCGCCGCTGGCTCCTCCCCGATGGGGCGGCGCCTCCCCTGAGGCCGACGGAGCGTCGAGGGACACCTGGACAAGACAGCCCAGCGTCTCCGGCAGACCAGAGCGCGTGCCCTCCTGGAGCGCACGGCCCATGGCCTTGTCGAGGGCGGTCACGAGCGGAGCGCGGTCCACCGAGTGGACCACGGAGGCGTAGGTCACCACGGACTTCGCCTTGTTCGTCTGCAGCTGGCCGATGAAATGCCACTGTGGCTGCTCCCCTCCCCCCGCGCGGAGCAGATCTGCCTTGGCCCGGGCCTCCTGGTCACGGTTCTCGCCCATCTGCCGCACTCCGAGGCGAGCCAGCGCGGCGGCGTCGGACGGGGGAAAGTTCTTGGTGACAACGATGAGCTCAGGGACATCCCGTCCTGCCGTCTCTGCTGCGGCGCGCAGCCGCTTCCTGACCGCCTCGAGCCGTGCGCTCAGCTCCTCAGCGCGCTCTGGCTCGGCGCAGAGCTCTGGGATGGGGGCGGCCTCAGACATGAACGGACTCCTTCTCTGCAGACGGGGTGAAGATGAGGCCGGCGATGCGTCCGGACGAGGGATCCCGGCGATGGGAGGAATGCCGCTCGGACTCCATGGTGCACACGCCCTCATCTGCGACGACGACGCCCAGAGCCTCCAGTTGGCGCCGGGCGGCGGCCTTGAGGTCCAGCCCGGGGGTTCCCCATCGAGTGCGGGTGCGGATGCCAGGAGACGCAGCCTCCGCAGCGGCGGCCATCTCCTCCGGCACCTCGTAGCACTCGCCGCACACGGCCGGGCCGATGACCGCAAGAATCTGGGCCTCGGATCCCACTCCGGCCTTCTGGCGAAGCATCGCAACAGTGCTGGGAAGGATCCCGTTGAGCACGCCTGCTCTCCCTGCGTGGGCCGCTCCCAGGGCGAGCGGAGGCCGCCCCGGGCCTCCTGAGACGGCGAAGAGCACCGGGAGACAGTCCGCGACGAGAACGCCCAGAGGCACGTCGGCGCTCACGAGAGCGTCCACCGAGCGAGGGTCTCTCTCCCCTGAGGCATCCTCAGGATGCTCGTCCAGCACCATGACGGCGTCCGAGTGCGTCTGGTTCATGAACACGAAAGGCGCCGACCCGGCAGAGCGCGCCAGATCTGCCCGACGGCGGTGCACCGATTCCGGGTCGTCCCCTACATGGAGCGCGAGGTTGCCCTCCTCCAGAGTCGTGAAGGCGCAGCGCGCACCAGCCAGGTCTTTCCACTGGAGATCGGTCATCGTCTGTTCTCCTCGCACACAAAAGAACAGCAGGGAGAACGGGCTGGCGAGCCGCGGTTCTCCCTGCTGCGGAAAGGCTTACTTCAGGAAATCCGGCACGTCGAGGTCGTCCGGGCGCCCGCCGTTGTCGGACTCAATGGTCTCCGGGACCGGAGCCCCGTAGCCCTGCTGTCCGGCCTGGTGCTGACCCGTCTGACCGGAGACGCCATGGGAGGGGACGTTCTGCTGGCCGCGCTGCTGAGCGCTCGGCTGCATCCAGGCAGACAGGCCCTGGCCCTCGTTGAGAGGAACCGTGCCGCGCACCGGCTGGGGTGCGCGGACGGCCGAGGACTGGCCGCCGTTCGGCTGAGCCGAAGAGGACCCGGCGTGGTTCTGGCCGCTCTGTCCGTTCTGACCCGAATCCGACTGGTAGGAGGGCTGCTGGTAGGAGGGGTATCCGCCCTGCTGGCCGCTGTGGCCCTGGTTTCCCTGGTTCTGCTGACCATGGCTCTGCTGCCCGCCGCCCTGGGGGGCCGAGTTCTGGGGCTGCTGACGCGGCGGCTGCTGAGCGTAGCCGTTGTTGGCGTTGTGGGCTGCGCT
>JAGLBH010000256.1 GCA_018260285.1 Arthrobacter sp.
CTCAGATTTTCATAGGAACACCGTGTTCAAATCCCGGAATTCGCCGGCCGAATCGAATTAAATTGAATTGAATTCAAATTGAATCGAATTACGGGAACGACGACCTCTCTCCCTATGGCTCCGATGATCTCTGACCGGAGGGCCTCGACGCTCTCGGGGTCGCTGACCTCCGCGTACACCTCGAACCTGTTGCAGGTGGAGAGGACGACGACGCCGCGCGCGATGGGGGATTCAGCGGTCGACGAAGAGACCCTCGGGGCGGCGGCGCTCATGCGGCCGATGCGCTCCAGGTCCAGGTCAGTGTGCGATGCGACGAGAGATAAGAAAACCACGGTGTCCCGATTCTACTCCCCGGGAGGAGAGGACACGAGGAAGGGTGGCCTGAGCCCCGGACGAGACGGCCTCAGGGAAGGCCCGAGGCGGTCTCCGCCGCCCCGCCTCGCTAGGATGGAGAGACCATCGCCTGAGTCGTAAGGACAGTCCCACCATGAGCCAGAACCCTCCCAGCGAATCCTCCCTCGTCCGCGAATTCCGGGGTCAGCGGGGCTCCCGTCGCCCCGTGTGGTTCATGCGCCAGGCCGGCCGCTCGCTTCCCGAGTACAAGAAGGCGCGGGAGGGCGTGGGCATGCTCGAGTCCTGCCTCATGCCCGAGCTTGCGGCGGAGATCACGCTGCAGCCGGTCCGCCGGCATGACGTCGACGCGGGCATCTTCTTCTCCGACATCGTCGTTCCCCTCAAGCTGGCCGGCGTCGACGTCGACATCGTTGCCGGCGTCGGGCCGGTCCTCGGACAGCCGATCCGCACCGCAGCGGACATCGACGCTCTCCCTGAGCTCGAGGACGAGGCGCTGGAGCCCATCCGACAGGCTGTCCGCCTGGCCGTCGCCGAGCTCGGCTCCACGCCGCTCATCGGCTTCGCCGGCGCCCCCTTCACGCTGGCGGCCTACATGGTCGAGGGCAAGCCGAGCCGCGACCACCTCGGCCCGCGCACCATGATGCACGCGGATCCGGGTGCCTGGAAGGCTCTCTGCGACTGGACGGCCCGGACGAGCGGGAAGTTCCTCGCCGCCCAGCTCGAGGCCGGCGCAAGCGCGGGCCAGCTCTTCGACTCGTGGGCCGGCTCCCTCGGCCTGGCCGACTACACGCGTCACGTCCAGCCCGCCTCGGCTCAGGTCTTCGACGCCGTCCACGCGCTCGGCAAGCCGCTCGTGCACTTCGGCACGGGCACGAGCGAGCTCCTCTGCGCCATGCGGGATGCGGGAGCGGACGTCGTCGGCGTCGACTACCGACTGTCCCTCACCGAGGCCAACCGGCGCCTCGACGGGAAGACGCCTCTTCAGGGCAACATCGACCCGGCCCTGCTCAAGGCCCCGTGGGACGTCCTCGAGGCCCACGTCCGCGAGGTCATCGCCGCGGGCTCCGAGGCTCCCGGCCATGTGGTCAACCTGGGCCACGGCGTGCCCGCAGACACGGACCCGGCCGTGCTCACCCGCGTTGTGGAGCTTATCCACTCGATCGACTACCCGGCGGCCTCCTGACCCGAGGGAGACAGAGCGCATGACGGCACAGGAGGTTCAGACGGACGGCGTGTGGGACGAGATCGTCGTCGGCGGCGGAGTCGGCGGACTGGTCTGCGCGTGGGAGGCGGCGCGGGCGGGGCGCAGGGTCCTCCTGCTCGAGGCGGCTGACCGCCTCGGCGGTCCTGTGGGCCTCATGGAGCTCGCCCATCGCCCGGGGCATGCGGGGCGGCCGCTGCCGAGCGGTCTGCGCGTGGAGTGGGGCGCGGAGTCCTTCGCCGCGAAGAACCCCGCGGTGCCGCAGCTGCTCGCCGACCTCGGGCTCGCCTCGGAGGAGGCGGAGGTCTCCCCGGAGGGCTCCTGGATCGTCGACGCGCCGGCGGGCCGGCGGGAGAGCCTTCGGGCCCTTCCCTCGCCGCGCGTCAGCGTCTTCGGCATCCCCGGCGACCTCGCGTCCCCGGATGTCCTCGCGTTTCTCGGGGAGGACGACGCCGCGGCGGCCGCCCGGCTCGACGCCCGGCCCCTCGACGAGCGCCTCTGCGAGCCGGGCGTGAGCGTCAGCCGTCTCGTGGGGGAGCGGATGGGGCAGACCGTGCTGGACAGGCTCGTGGCCCCCGTGGTCTCCGGCGTGTACTCGGCGGCACCGGATCAGGTAGAGGCAGCTCGGCTGCACCCCGGTCTGCTCC